>JADGQG010000195.1 GCA_017882025.1 Chloroflexota bacterium | reverse complement strand
CCCAGGATCTCGAAACCGGCGTCGACCAGCAGCCGCGCCAGCGTGGTGGTGTCGACGTGGGCCGTGATGTCGCGCTCACCGATGTCACGGTACGGCGCGCCGGGCGACCCGTCGGCCGCGTGGCCGCGGTATGTCATCAGCGTGCCGGCCTGGTGTCGCGGGCCGTAGAGCTGGGGCGCGGGCGCCCCGTAGTCGATCACGAGGATGATCCCCGCGGAAAGCCTGGCGGCCACCTCCGCGACCCAGCCGTCGAGCGCGAGGCAGAGCTCCGCCCGCTGTCCTTCCACGAGCGTGACGCCGGCCCCCGTGAGCGCGTCGAGGCGAGCCGCGATCGCGGGCGTGGACGGCGCCAGGAGGAGCTCGGTGAACGCGCCGGCGGCCGAGACGCATATGTGCACCTCCCGGGGTCGCCCGTCGCGGATCTCTACGAGGTCGACGGGGAGCGCGTCGAGGAACTCGTTCGCCAGCACAACGCCGGCGACCGGGGCGGTGCCGGTGAGCGGCGCGACGACGGGCAGTCCCGCCGAGGCCGTTCGCTCCTCAAGTTCGGCCCGCCGGTGCGGGTTCAGCTCGATCGGCACATAGGCCAGGGCCTCCGCGAGCGGCGAGCGGTCCTCCCGGAGGCCCGCGAGGATCGCGAGGGCCAGCGTCCCCGCGCCCGCCCCGTACTCCACGAGCGTGAACGGGTCCGGCCGACCCAGGCGTTCCCACGCCTCCGCCAGCTGCCGTGCGAGCGCGGCCCCGAAGATCGGGTGGAGCTCCGGCGCGGTGAGGAAGTCGCCGCCGCGGGTCGGTCGCGCCTGCGGCCCCGTGTAGTAGCCACCCGTGGGGTGGCCCAGCGCGAGCGCCATGAAGCGCGCGAACGGAATCGGCCCGTTCACCGCGATCTCCGCGCGGATCGCGTCCTCGGCCGGGGTGCTCACGCTCGTCGCCCCGCGAGAAGGCGGATTCCGGGCCCGACCAGGGTGTGGCCGCCGGCGAGGATCGGGATCGGCGCGTCGCGGAGTCCCGTGATCAGCGCGCGCAGCCACGGCTCGGCGATCCGGTCCGGCAGGAGCATGTCGGCGGCGAAGCGATCCTCGGCGGGAGGCCAGCCGGCCTCGTCGGCTCCGAACCGATGCGCCAGCAGGACGCGCGTATCGACGACCGCGCCGTCGCCCAGCTCGGCCAGCAGCCCGCCCAGCGCCCCGGGCCCGTCGCGGTCCACCAGGAGGCCGAGCGTCGATCGCGGCGGCCGGCGGGCCGCGACCGCCCCACGATTGCGGGCCGCTACGGAGCCAGGGTCGGCAGCGCCGCCGTCGGGCCCGATGTTGGCGGCCCCGAACGCCAGGGAGCTCGCGGCGCGCAGGCCGCGTTCCTCCACGAGCGCCCGGACCCGGCAGGCCGCGCCGCGCTCGAGGGCCCGCAGCGTCCCGGCCGAGGTCCTGCCCGCCAGGACGAGCTCGGCCCGCCGGTCGGCGAGGATCGCCCGTACGCGCCCCAGCCGAACCACCACGGCGTCGATGTCAAGCCCCGCCATGCGCCGGCGGGTGGCGTCGATGGTCCGTCCCGCCAGGAGGAGGTCCAGCGGCGAGTCGAGGTCGATTCCCAGCCGCCAGCGCTGGAGCCCGGAGACGGGCACCCCGGCGACCTCCGCCAGCCAGCGCGGCAACGCGTTGTCCGCCGGGAGGTCCGGCAGGTCGCCCAGCTCGCGGAGCAGGGTCGCCCCGGAGAGGGCCACGATGTCCGCCGAGTAGACGTTGTTGGCGAGCGCCGCCGGCACCAGCCCGCCTGCCGCGGCCACGAATGCGCGCCGATCACCGGCCGTCGCGAGTGGCAAGGAACCCGATCCCAGCACGACGAGGCCGCCGGCCCCGGTGCCCAGCGCCTCCGCCGCGAGCCCGCGCAGTCGCTCGCCGAACGAGAGTCCATCCGGCGGGCCGGCGACCACGCGGACGTCGGTTGCGCCGGCAGCCAGGAACCCGATCCGGTGGCGCTCCGCAAGCTCGGCCCGGGCCTGGATCAGCGCCCGTTCCAGTGGCCCCGCCTGCGGTCCCGGCTCGGCGTGCAGAATGCGAACGGCGACGGGCGGCATGCCCGAACGGTACCCCGGGAGGCGGCAGGTTGGGACGGGCACGGGCGTACGTCGGGCTGGGGGCGAACATCGGCGACGCTACCAATACCCTGGCCGCCGCGATCCACACCCTCGCGGCGCTGCCCGGCGTCCGCCTCGCCGGCGTCTCGCGCCTCTACGCCACGGCGCCCGTCGGAGTCACCGACCAGCCCGAGTTTCGCAACGCCGTCGTGGCGCTCGACGTCCCGAGCGGTCCCGATCCCGTGACCGGCGCGCTGGCACTGCTCGTCGCGCTCAAGGGGCTGGAGCGCGCGTTCGGACGGCGCGAAGGGCAACGCTGGGGACCACGTGCGCTGGACCTGGACCTGCTGGTCTTCGGGCGCCACGCCATCCGCGCCGAGCGGCCACGTGCGGCCCGCAGCGACGACCCTGCCCGCGCCGCCGCGCAGTGGCTCACCGTCCCGCACACGAGCGCACACGAGCGCCTCTTCGTGCTGGCGCCGCTGGCCGACCTGGCCCCGGGTCTGCGACCACCGGGCTGGGGCGAGACCGTGGCGGCGGCCCGGGATCGCCGCATGTCGATCGAGGACCCCGCGGCCGTTCGTCCGGTCGCCCGCTGGGACCGGGTCGCCGGGGCATGGGAGCCGCAGGACCCAGCGGTGTTGGTCGGGGACGGGGGCCCGGTGGCCCGGGACGGCAGCCCGGTGGCCGTCTACCTGGAGCTGCCCGGCGACGAGGAAGCGGCGCTGATCCACGGAGCACTCCTCGACGTGGGCCTCCCGCCCGATTGCGAGATCCTGGAGCTTGGGTGCGGAGCCGGTCGTGTCACCGCGCCACTCTCGGCGCTCGGCCACCGCGTCGTCGCCGTGGACCAATCGGAGGCAATGCTTGCCGAAGTCCGCCGGCGCGTCCCCCACGCGGCCCTCGTACTCGGCGACGTCGAGTCGCTGAACCTCGGTCGTCGTGTCGCGGCCGTCGTGCTCGGCAGCCACCTCGTGAATGCCGAGGCCAGCCTGGGGACAGCATTCCTGGCGACCTGCCGGCGCCACCTCGCCCCCGACGGCGCCGTGCTGATCCAGGCGTACGACCCGGACATGGACTGGGCGGCAGCAACGCGTCGACGGACGGTCAACGGAGCCGTCGCCGTCACGCTCCTGCGGGCCGACCGGACCGGCGACCGGCTCGTCGGCAGCGTCTTGTACGAGACGCGAGGCGGCCGCTGGGTCCAGGAGTTCGTCGCGACGCTCCTCGACGAGAACAGCCTGCGGGCCGCGCTCGATCTGACCGCGCTGCGCTTCGAGCGCTGGATCGACCGACCGGCGGGCTGGCTCGTGGCACGTCCGGCGTAGGGCCACCATCGCCCAGCTCCCCAGAATGGACCGGCAGGAGGTGTGCCCCGCCATAGTGACCCTCGAACCTCGACGAGACGCGCCAGTCGAATGGCGATCCAGAGCAGCTCGCCGGCGAATGGGGTGCGCGTCTGCTCGTGCCGCACGGGTTTGTCGCGATCGGCCTCCGTGACTCGACGGGTGACTCGCTGATCTGGACGGTCC
>JADGQG010000054.1 GCA_017882025.1 Chloroflexota bacterium | reverse complement strand
GAAGCCTACCGTCTCATCCAGGGGCTGGCCGGCTAGGCAAGCCTTCGCGCCCGCTCAGCCGGGAGAAAGGATTTCCCGACCGATGGTCGAGATCAAGCACGCAACCGACACCACCTTTGAAGCGCTCGTCCTGAAGGCCGAGCGCCCCGTGATCGTCGACTTCTGGGCCGCCTGGTGCGGCCCCTGCAAGCTCGTCGCACCGGAGCTCGAGAAGCTCGCCCAGAAGTACGACGGCGCCGTGGACGTCGTCAAGGTCGACGTCGACGCGAACCCCGGCCTCAGCCGGACCTTCAACATCATGAGCATCCCGACCATCGCGTTCTTCCCCGGCGAGGGCAAGCAGCCGATGGGCGTCGTCGGCTTCCAGCCCGCCGACCAGCTCGAGCAGCGCTTCGGCCTGCCGACCTACGCGAAGCCCGCCAGCTGATCCATCGACGCGCGGTGCTCCTCGGCCGCGCGTCCGCCACTCGACCGACCGCCCCGCCCGGCCCAGCCGGGCAGGGCGGTCCGATTCCGGGCTCGGCCCTCAGCCGTCCGGGCCCTCCCCATCGTCGTCGAACTCTGAATCGTCCTCGGGCCCATCCGCCCCACCGCCCCCTTCGCCGCCGTCAAGGGCCACGATGCCGGAGAGCTCCGCGTCGGCGCGCCGCCACGCGCTCTCGAGCCAGGCGAGCGCGCGGTCCCGGGCATGCCCGTCGAGCCGCCTCGGCGCGAATCGCACCCAGCCCGCGCCCCGCGCCGAGGACGTCACGTCCGGGGTTCGAAGCGCCACCGCGCCGACTTCGTCGCGGAGGTGGAACTCGGCAACGCCGCCGGCGAGAGACGCAAACAGGACGTCGTCCAGGTAGTAGTCGGTCCCCTGCACCGTCGGGACGGCCGCTGTCTCCTCGAGCAGCCCCGCCCCCTCCGCGAGGAGTGCCGCGAGCGTCGGCTCCGTCATCGGGCCGCGGCGAGGATCACGGCGAGGTCGACCGCGTGATCGGCGTAGTGGTCGATCGTCTCACTCGCAAAGAACGCCTGGACCTCGCCGTTCTTGAGCCAGCGGGCCTCGGGCACGACCGTCAGGTGGCCGCGCAGCTCTCCCGCGACCGTGCGTGCGCGATCGAGCAGCTCATCGAGCGGCAGCGCCCGCCAGGCTGCCAGCGCATCATCGTTGATCGCGTCGCCCCGAGCGTCCCACTCGGCCTCCCCGCGCATGCGCGAGGCGCTCGTCTCGCCGACGGCCAGCTCGCGCGCCACGGAAAGCGCGCGCTCCTGCCAGAAGACGAGGTGGCCCAGGAGGTCCCGCCCGGACCAGCGATCCGGGCCGGCGACAGGCAGCTCGAGCTGGGCAGGCGTCAGCGTGAAGAGGCCCTCGTACGGGCGCCAGGCGTCCCGTTCGTCCTCGAGAAAGGAAAGCGCATCGAAGTACATGCCCGGATGGTAGCCCGCCACTCGTCGCACGGGCGCCCGAATCCGGAATGGCCCGGCTCTCGCTTCCGATCTTGCTGGGTGGCACGCGCACCGCGGACCCGGCCGCCGGATTCAGATCGCGACCGGCTCGCGGTACTCGCCGAAGACTTCCCGCAGCACCCGGCACTGCTCGCCGAGCGTGACGTACGCGACCGCGCAGCGGAGGAAGTGCGGCATCAGGTTCGTAGCGGACGACTCCGCGGCCCCGGCCGCGTCCCGCAGGCCGGCGAGCGCAGCGGACACCGCGCCCGGATCCCGCTCGCGGCGCGTGCGCTCCAGGCGCGCGAGATGGCGCTCCAGCGAGCCGGCGGGCACCTGGAGGAGCGGCACCGCGAGCACCTCGTCGGGGTCGACGTGGGAGTTCATGCCGACGATCCGGCGCTCCCCCGCGTCCACCTCGCGCTGGAATCGGTACGCCGCGTCCGCGATCTCGCGCTGCGGATAGCCCTGGGCAACCGCCGCGACCATCCCGCCCCGCGCATCGATCTCGTCGAGATAGCGCCAGACCTCGCGCTCGGTGCGGTTCGTCAGCGACTCCACGAACCAGCTCCCGCCCAGCGGGTCGACGGTGCTCGCGACGCCGGTCTCCTCCGCGATGACCTGCTGCTGGCGGAGCGCGAGGAGCGCGGCCTCTGCGGTCGGTACGGCCCAGGCCTCGTCGTACGCGTCCGTGTGGAGCGACTGGGTGCCGCCAAGGACGGCCGCCAGCGCCTGGATTGCCACCCGCGTCAGGTTGTTGAGCGGCTGCTGGGGCGTGAGGCTGACGCCCGCGGTCTGGGTGTGGAACCGCAGCCAGGTCGATCGCTCGTTCTGGGCACCGTAGCGCGTGCTCATCAGCTTCCACCAGACGCGCCGCGCCGCCCGGAACTTCGCGATCTCCTCGAAGAAGTCCGCATGCGAGTTGAAGAAGAACGACAGCCGCGGCGCGAACTCGTCCACCCGCAGCCCCCGGGCGAGCGCCGCCTCCGTGTACGCCATCCCGTCGGCCAGCGTGAACGCCAGCTCCTGGACCGCGGTGCTCCCCGCCTCCCGGATGTGGTAGCCGCTGATCGAGACAGTGTTCCAGCGAGGCAGCTCGCGGGTCCCGAACTCGATCGTGTCGGTGACGAGGCGGAGGGACGGCGCCGGCGGGAAGAGGTACTCCTTCTGGGCGATGAACTCCTTCAGGATATCGTTCTGGAGCGTCCCCTCGAGCACGGCCCGCGGCACGCCACGCTTTTCCGCGGCCACGATGTACATGGCCCAGATCGGGGCCGCCGGCGAGTTGATCGTCATCGACGTGCTCACCCGGTCGAGCGGCAGCCCGTCGAGGAGCACCTCCATGTCGGCGAGCGAGCTGACCGCCACGCCGCAGGTCCCGAACTCCCCCTCGGCCTCCGGGTCATCAGTGTCGTAGCCGTAGAGGGTCGGCATGTCAAACGCGACGGAGAGGCCCGTCTGGCCGGCAGCGAGGAGGTCGCGGAAGCGGGCATTCGTGTCCTCCGCGGCTCCGAACCCGGCGAACATCCGCATCGTCCAGGCGCGCCCTCGGTAGCCGGTCGGGTGGATACCCCGGGTGAACGGAGGCGCACCGGGGAAGCCGATGTCGCGGAGCGAATCGAAGTCATCCCAGCGGCCAGCCCGGAGCGGCTCCCCGCGGTGGTCGGCCGCGGTGGGCCCTCCCCCGCCGGGCGCGTCGCGCTGGGTCGCCTCACCGCCCGTTTGCGCGCCGCCGGCCAGTGCTGTCCAGTCCCACGGGCCGTAGAGGCGCGCCACCTCCACGTCCGAGATGGTCGTGAAGCGCGTCGATCGCTCCGGTGCTCGCGCTTGCGCCGGGTCGAGCCGTTCGCGCTCCCAGGCGCGCTTCCTGGCCTGCCACGTCATGAGCGGGATGCTAGCCGGGTGGCCGGCATGCGTCCATGCCCGCCGTGTGCGCCAGGGCGTCGACGCCTGCCGTCTGGGCCGGCTCGACTTCTGCCCGTCTTCCGCCCGGGGAGCGAGGGCCTGCAGGGTCCGGGGTATCGGCTGGGCCGATCATCTGGAGCCATGGCGTGCTCGGAAAGCGCGGCCAACCTCGCGATTCGCCGCGTCTTCACTCTCCGCGACCACGAACCCGATCGCGTGATCCGATCGCGAGGTCGCCGGTCCGGGTCGCCAGTCGATGGCGGGGTCGTCTGTCCGGGTCCCGCGGGCGCCCGTCGGCGGCGCACCGCTGCGGGTCCCGATCCACCGATGTCTGCGATGATCCGGCTGCTCAGCGGAGCGCGGCGATCGCCGCCTGCACCTTCGACTCGCCGACGTCCGCAGCGATCACGACCTGGATCACGGCCCCGTCGGCCGACGGCCAGACCACGATCGCCTGGTGCGAATCGCCGTTGAGGAGGTTGATCCGGAAGCCGGGCCGGCCGCTTACCTGCTCATTCGCTGCGGAGACGACTTTGACCCTGCTCGTGGCGTCGGCCCCGGCCTTGTACTCGTCCGCCAGGAGCTGGGCGGTCAGGCCGGGCGCCTGGAAGACGGACAGCTGGAGCCCAGCGAGCGAGGTCCCGCCCGTCGGCTCGACGGCCCAGATCCCGCCGCCGAATTGCTCTTCGTGGATTCCGGCGTCCCACAGCGTCCCCAGCGTGGCCTTTGCGCAGAATCGCCCGGAATCGCGGCTGTCCGCGGCCTGGCCGTCGACCAGGATCGGGATCCGCGCCTCGAGGTCCGGGTAGGCGCCCTTCATCTCCTGGCGATCCACCCCGCCGCAGGGCGTCGCCGGGTCGAACGGCGGCGGCGACGACGTGCCCACGCACGCGGCCACGAGCACGCCCGTCGCCGCGAGGAAGAGGCTGCGCCGGACGATGGCTCCGAGCATGCGACCAGCGTACCCGGCCCGGTTCCCGGGTGCCGCTACGCGTGGGCGCGCTGCCCAGCGCGTCGCCGGCAGGATCGGCCCGGTGCCGGCCGCCACCTGGTACGACCGTCCGGGGTCCGGTGCGCGCACGCCATCAACTTTTCCCAGCCGGGACTGGGACGGACGTCGCATTGCCGCCCGTGGCCGACGAGGATACCTTCCCTCTACAGCCGTCGGCGCGAGCCACCGGGACAAGCCTGGGGCGTCGACCACGGCCCGGAGCACCGGGACACACCGATCTTCGAGAACGCTGCGGGGAGCGTCATTGGGTGGCCCCTGGGGCTCCGGGCACGAGTCGAGTAACCACGGATCTCCGGCCAGCAGGCCCGGGCCGCGACGGTGGCTGTGGACTCATCGGGCCGCGGATCTATCCCGCGGACCCTCTCGTGGCCTCTTGGCGGGGACGCCGATCGGCGTCCCCGCTCTCGTTTCCCGCCGCGGTGCCGGGCGCGCCGGGTGCGTCGGCCGCGCCGGATGCTCCGGCAGCGGGACCGTCGCCGGTGACAGATTGGCGGGCGCGCCGGTCGAGGACGACCCGGGCGGCAGCCACGAGGTCCGGGTCGCGGGTGATCGTCCGTTCCACCCATTCCAGGTAGGTCCGCTCCAGCGCGGCGATCTCGCCCAGCGTGCGACCGTGGAACTTGCCGAACACGATCTGAGTCGCGAGGGCCGCGTCCAGGTCGGGCGGCGGCCTTCGAGCCGCACGCCACGTACGAACGCGATGGAGCGGACCCGTCGGATCGGAGGCTCGCGGCTCCTCCGCCTGGCTCCACGTCGCTCGCCGGAGATGGACAGGTGGCCGCGGCCGGTGTCGGTAGCCACCGCCGGCCGGCGTCGTCGTCGCGTTGCGCGGCCGGAAGAGGTCCGTCGTGTCGAGGCGGGCCGTGACCGGCCGCGTCGGCGGCGGGGGTGGCGGCCCGCTGGGGCGCGCGACTTCCGGTGCCCGGGGTCCGGGACCGGGCCCGCCGGCCGCCGCAGCATCCCGATCTGATTTGCCCGCTCGCCCGGCGGCACTGGACCGGAGCGCCTGGTATGCCGCGTTGATCTCGGCCATCCGGCGCGTGGCATCTCGGCGCGCAGCGGAGTCCGCGGCAAGGTCGGGATGATGCTCTCGGGCCAGGCGTCGCCAGGCGGCCTTCACGGTGGCCTGGCTGGCATCCCGGTCGACCCCGAGCACGTCGTGGGGGTCGCGGTGGGCCATCGCACCATCGTAGCCGAGTCTGGCGGTACCCTTCGCCCATGCGCCCATCCCGAACCGCCCTGATCGCGCTCAGCGCGGCGCTCGTCGCTCCCTCCGTTGCAGCCTACCGGTTCGCCGTGGAGTACCGCCGCCGCGCGGGCTTCCCGGCGCGCCGCCCGCCTTTGGAGACGCCGGCCGCATACGGCCTGCCTTTCGACGTGGTGGCCGTCCCGTCCGACGCGGGGCCACTGCCCGGCTGGTTCGTGCCGGCGCCAGGAGGCCGTCCCGCGCCGGTGGTCGTCCTGGTCCATGGGTGGGAGTCGAACCGCGCGCGGATGCTGCCGAACGCTCGATTCCTGCACGCGGCGGGCTTTGCCACGCTCATGTTCGATGTTCGCGGCCATGGCGACAACCCGCCCGAGACGCTCCCAATCAGCGGCGCAGAGTTCGGTGCGGACGCGCGCGCGGCCGCCGGGCTGGCGGCGGACCGACCCGATGTCACGGCGGTCGCAGTGCTCGGGCATTCGATGGGAGCGATCGGGGCAGCGATCGCCGCCGCGGACGATCCGCGGATCGCAGCGCTCGTCACGACGGCCGCTCCGGCGGATCCGAGGCGCCTGACCCGGCGGACGTTCCAGCTCGCCGGGCTGACCATGCCGGGACCGGTCGCCAATCCGCTCGCCGCGCTCACGACCCGGGTATACCTGCGACCGCGCGGTCATGCGCCGTCCGCCGTCAGTGCGGCCGCGGCGGTCGTCCGGTACGCGGGACCAATCCTCATTGTCCACGGGGCCCGGGACGAGATCGTGGGACCCGACCACGCGGTTCGCCTGGATCGTGCGGCCCGTCGGATGGCGGGTCGCGAAGTGGAACTCCTGATCCTGCCGGAGGGTCGGCATCGCTGGCTCTACGAGGACGCCGCCTATCGCGGGCGGATCGCGGCCTTCCTGGCACGCCACCTGGCCGGCGCTCCCGCGCCGGACCGGGCAGCCGCGCGCGCGGTCGCGACGCGGGTTCTCCGCCCGGCGGATACGGACGGGCCCTCCAGCGCGCTCGAGCGCCCGGACGCATCCGCATCGGCCGCGGCCGCGGCCGACCCGACCTCATCCGGTCTTGACGGGCCGGCCTGAACCCTGCAGCACGGGAGGCGCTCCATGGAACCAGCCCTCGGAACCTGGGAGGCGATCGATTCCCTGCGGGTCGTCCGCACGTTCGCGGACCAGCCGCTGGAGCCCGCGGCGCTGGAACGGATCCTCAACGCGGGGAGGCGCGCCGGTAGCTCCAAGAATCTGCAACGCTGGGCCTTCATCGTCTGTCGCGATCGCGAGCACCTGCTCGAGCTGTCGACGATCGGGCCGTGGGCCGGCCACCTGGCAGGGGCGGCCGTTGCAGTCGCGCTCGTGACCCCGGATCCACGCGCGGAGGACGCTCCGCTCTCGATCGAGTTCGACCTCGGCCGGGCTGCGCAGAACATGGTCCTGGCCGCGTGGGAGCTGGGCATTGGCAGCGTCCCTGCCACGGTGTACGAGCACGAACGAGCGGCCGACCTGCTCGGCCTGCCTGACGGCATGCACTGCGAGTACGTGCTGTCCTTCGGCTACCCGGGCGACGCGTCGTCGCTCAGCGCCCCGAATCGGGCCGGGGGGCGGCGGCCGCTTGCCGAGCTGATCCACGCTGAGCGCTGGTAGGCAGGCCACGTGTCCGGGGCCGCCGCGACGGCTCGGCGAACGCGCCGTCGTCCCGACGACGGCACCTACTGCCAGCGGAAGAAGCGCGCCGAGATCAGGAAGCAGCCCACCAGCCAGGCAGCGAGGATCCCCACACCCACCCCGAGCGGCACGAAGGGGGTGCCCCCGACCATCACCTGGCGGAGCGCGTCGCCGAGATAGGTCAGCGGCATGAACGCGGCCACGGTCCGCAGGACCTGGGGCAGACTCTCCAGCGCGAAGAAGATCCCCGACAGGAACATCAACGGGAACTGGAGGATGCTGACCATCTGGCTCGCCGAGTCCTCCGTCGGCGCGAACGACGCAACCACGTACCCGAGGGCGATGAAGGCGAGCGCGCCCAGCACCACGATCCCGGCGAAGACGAACGGGTTACCCAGCAGCGTGATCCCGAACACCACCTGCGCGACGGCGAGGATCACGACCGCCTGGATCAGGCCGACCAGCAGGCGCGTGATCACGTTCGCGGCGATGAACGTCCGGCGCTTGATGGGCGTCGCGGCGATGCGCTTGAGGATCAGGCTCTCGCGCTGCTCCACGATCGGGATCGCCGAGAAGAGCCCAAGCTGCATCAGCGCCATCGCCAGGATGCTCGGGACCAGGTAGGCAACGGCGGTGATCGCCTCGCTCTGGACCGTCTGGGTCTGCAGGGCGAGGATCGGCGGCCGGCCGCTCGCCGCCTGGTTGAAGCCGCCGACCAGGCTCGCGACGATCCCGGTGATGGTCCCGGAGACCTGCTGGTTCGACGGGTCCGTGTAGACCGTGAGCGGCAACGCGGCGCCGCCGACCGCGCCCGCGGACGCGATGGCAGATCCGAAGCCCTTCGGGATGACGAGCACGGCGCGGACGTCGCCCTGCTTCATCGCCGCGATCGCGTCATCGGCGGTCTGGTACGTCTTGAGCGTGAGCACGTTGGCCAGTGCCGGGTTCGAGAGCAGCGCCGTGGAGGATGGCGATCCGTCGCCGTCCACCCAGGCAACGGTGAACCGCGACGTCCCTCCAGAGAAGATCGCGCCGAACAGGAGGATGAAGACGAGCGGGAAGGCGAGCGTCCAGAACATCGCGGCGCGGTCGCGGGTGAAGCTCTTGAGGTTCGCCGACGTCAGGCGGAGAAGCGTGTGCATCAGTCGGACCTCAGTCGCGGATGGCGTGGCCGGTCAGGGCCAGGAAGACGTCCTCGAGCGACGGGCTCCGGATGCCGAGACCCCTCGGCTCCACGCCGAGCGCCTCCGCCGCGCCCAGGAGCGCCCCGATCGTCCCGGCCACGTCGTGCGTATACAGGAGCGTCGCCTCGTCATCCTCGTGCGCGACCCGGGTGACGCCGGGGAACGCCGCCAGCGTGGCATCGTCGATCCCGGGGAGTCGCTCGTACCGGACCGTCCGCTCCGTGAAGCGCCGGCCGACCAGTTGGTCCACCGTCCCGATCTCCAGGATCTTGCCGTGGTCCATGATCGCGAGCCGGTCGCAAAGCTCCTCCGCCTCCTCCATGTAGTGCGTCGTGAGGAGCACGGTCCGGCCCTTCGCGCGCAGCCCACGCACCAGCTCCCAGAGCGACCGGCGGGCGGCCGGGTCCATGCCGGTGGTGGGCTCGTCGAGGAATACGAGCTCGGGGTCGTTGACCAGCGCAAGCGCGACCGACAGGCGCTGACGCTGCCCGCCCGAGAGCTGCCTGGTCTGGGCGTTCCGGCGCTCGCCAAGGTCGAGTGCCTCGATCAGCTGATCGGGCGGAACCGACGACGCGTAGAAGCTCGCGAACAGCTCCAGCACTTCGCGGACCGTCAGGCGTGGATAGAGGGCGGCCGTCTGCAGCTGGACCCCGATCCGCTCCTTGAGGGTGCTCGCCTGGTGCCGGACGTCGAGCCCCAGCACGGTGGCCTCGCCGGCGTCCTGCGTCCGCAGGCCCTCGAGGATCTCGATGGTAGTGGACTTGCCCGCGCCGTTCGGCCCCAGGAGTCCGAAGACCTCGCCCCGGCCGACCTCGAAGTCGATGCCGGCCACGGCCTGGACATCGCCGTAGCGCTTCTGCAGGTCGCGGACCCGGATGACGGCGTCGGCATCCGGGATGCCGGACGGAATGGCAGGTTCAGCCAGCGTCATGAGCGAGACACCTCCCTCCTGGGCGCGACGGCGCGGCAAGCACGACGCACGTGCCCGGGGAATCTAGCATGGGTCAGGCGCCACTCAGCGGGTGGCTACGAACCCGCCACGCTTCCCGGCATCACGGCTCAGGCGTCCGACGCCCACCGCCGTCCTGCATCGTCTCGGGGTCGGCGAGCTCGAAGTCGAGGACCGGAGCACTGCCCGCGATCTCGGGCGCGGGCGCACCGGCTGCCACGTACGAGGCGAAAGCCGCCTCGAGGCCAAGGTCCTGCTGCGCCCGCTCGGAGCGGAGCCACTTGTGCTCCAGGAGGTCGCAGTACGCCTGCAGCGGGTCCCGGCCCGGCCCGATGACCGTCCGCAACCGGGCAAGGTACGGTTCCAGGACCTCCGCTTGCCACCGGTCGGCGCCCTCCGCCGACGACACGGGCCTGCGCTCGAAGTAGGCAAGCCAGGCCCGGTACTCGCGAAGGTCGTTGAGCAGCAGCCGGGCCTGTCCTTCCAACGCGACGAGCCCCGCCCGGCGGGCCAGCTCGCGGGCATGGAAGTCGCGCTGGGCGACGGCAGTCCGGAGGCGGACTGTTCCGGCATCGCCGGGCAACAGCTCGATCTCGCCGATCGCGAAGCCAAGCTCGTTGAGCCGCCGGATGTGGGCCTGGATCGCGAAACGGTCGCCCGCCTGGATCTCGACCTGGTCGTGGAGCTCCTGCCAGAGCGCGGCGTACCGCTGCCTGACCGACTCGGCAGCGGCAATCTGGTCGTCCATCGCCTCCGGGTGGCCCTGGAACGCGGCCAGGTCGGCCAGGCCGAACGCGACGTTCTCGACCAGCACGTCGAGGTCATATCCGCGCTGGCCATGGGAGAGCGCTGCGTGGGTCTCGCTGGTCTCGGCATCCACGAGGTACGCCTGGATCGTGCCGCCGTCTCGTCGGAAGAGCGTGTTCGCCAGCGAACAATCGCCCCAGTAGACGCCGGCTCGGTGAAGGTCCACGAGGAGCGACGCCATCGCGTCGAGGAGCCGGTCGCGGTAGCCGTCGGCGGTCAGCTCGACGCGCATGAGGAGGCGCCGGTACTGGAGGGAGTGGCGGAGGTATTCGGTGACAAGGATGGCGGTGTCCTCGGCCGTGTGCTCCGCGATCCCGATCGCGCGGACGGACGGCAGTGCCAGCGCTTCGAGGCGAACGAGCACGTCGTACTCGTGGCGAGCGTTGTCGACCGACTCCTCCTTCAGCGCATAGGTCGTCTCGTCGATGACGACGAACCGGACGAGATGGCGCGACGGGCCCACCGGCAGGTCGCGCAGGACCGCCCGGTCAGCGCGCCATTGCTCCAA
>JADGQG010000194.1 GCA_017882025.1 Chloroflexota bacterium | reverse complement strand
GCGTTCGGTCAAGAAAGGACCGTTCGTCGAGGCGCGGCTCCTCGGCCGCGTCCAGGAGATGAACAAGAAGAACGAGCGGAAGATCGTCCGCACGTGGTCACGTGCATCGGTCGTCTTCCCGGACTTCATCGGGCACACGATCGCCGTCTACAACGGCCGGAAGCACGTGCCCGTCTACGTCACTGAGAACATGGTCGGTCATCGACTGGGCGAGTTCGCCCCGACCCGCACGTTCCGCGGGCACGACAAGAAGACCGACCGTTCCACGGCCATGCGGTAGGGGACGAGATCGTGCGCGTTTCTGCCACCGCCAAGTACCTCCGCGGGTCCACCCGCAAGGCAAACCTCGTCACGTCGGCGATCCGCGGGCGTCGGGTCGAGGACGCGAGCGCGATCCTGCGCTTCATGCCGCAGGGAGCCGCGCGCGACGTCGCTCGCGTCCTCGCAAGCGCGACCGCGAACGCCGAGAACAACCACAACCTCGCGGCCGAGGACCTCGTGATCGTGGAGGCCCACGCCAACGAGGGACCGACCCTCAAGCGCTGGAAGCCGCGAGCGCAGGGACGGGCCTTCGCCATCCACAAACCGATGACCCACATCACCATCGTCCTCGAAGAACGGGAGGCCTGAGATGGGACACAAGGTCCACCCGTACGGCTTCCGCCTGGGGACGAGCCGCACCTGGTCCGCGAAGTGGTACGCCGACAAGGAGTACGCGACGCTGCTCCAGGAAGACCTCGCCATGCGCAAGCTCATCGAGCGGCGCCTGGCCAACGCCAGCGTCGGCGGCGTCGAGATCGAGCGTGGCATCAACTACGTGACGGTGACGATCCACACGGCGAAGCCGGGCATCGTCATCGGCAAGGGCGGCGCGAACGTCGAGGTCCTCCGCAAGCAGATCGGCGACCTCACGAAGCCCCGCAAGGTGAAGCTCGAGATCAAGGAGATCCGCCAGCCGGAGCTCGACGCGTACCTCGTGGCCGCCAACGTGGCCCAGCAGCTGAGCCGCCGGATCGCCTTCCGCAAGGCCATGAAGCAGGCAATCCAGCGCACGATGAAGGCGGGCGCGAAGGGCGTGAAGGTCGCCGTCGCCGGCCGCCTGGGCGGCTCGGAGATGGCCCGCCGCGAGTGGGACCGCGAGGGTCGCATCCCGCTCGGCACGCTCCGCGCGGATATCAGCTATGGCTACGTCCTCTCGCGGACCACGTACGGCACCATCGGCGTGAAGGTCTGGATCTACCGGGGCGACGTCCCCGACCAGCGGGTCCCGCGGCCGGCGGCTGCCCAGGTGGCCGCGCCCGTCGCGGCACAGGGGGCATGACGCCATGCTGATGCCCCGCCGCGTCAAGCATCGCAAGGTCATGCGCGGCCGGATGGCCGGGATGGCCAAAGGCGGCGCCGCGGTCTCCTTTGGCGAGTTCGGCCTGATCACCCTGGAGCCCGCCTGGATCACCAGCCGCCAGATCGAGGCTGCCCGACGCGCCATGACCCGTTCGGTGAAGCGCGGCGGCAAGATCTGGATTCGGATCTTCCCGGACAAACCGGCCACCAAGAAGCCGGCGGAGACCCGGATGGGCTCCGGCAAGGGCGCCCCCGATCACTGGGTCGCCGTCGTGCGGCCCGGCCGGGTCCTCTTCGAGATGGCCGGGGTGGACCGTGAGCAGGCCGTCGAGGCGATGCGCCTTGCCAGCCACAAGCTCCCGGTCGCCACGCGCTTCATCGTGAAGGAGGAGGAGAGCGCGTGATTGACATCGAGAAGCTGCGCGCCCTGTCGGACGCGGAGCTGGAGCAGGCGCTCAAGGACGCGAAGCGGGACCTCTGGCAGGCCCGCTTCGAGCTCGCCACGCGCCAGCTGAAGGACTACACCGCGATCTCCGGCACTCGCCGGACGATCGCCCGGATCCTCACCGTCCGCTACGAGCGCAAGCTCGTGGACAAGAGCGCGTAGGGGGCCCGGTATGGCAGGAGCAACACACGTGCAGGGCAATCGGAAGACGAAGGTCGGGCGCGTCGTCAGCGACAAGATGGACAAGACGATCATCGTCTCCGTCGAGCGCCTGACGCGCCATCCGCTCTACAAGCGGGTGATCCGGGCCTCCAGCAAGTTCGCGGCGCACGACGAGCTCAACGCGGCGCGCGTGGGCGACACCGTCCGCATCGAGGAGTCCCGACCTCTGTCGCGGACGAAGCGCTGGCGGCTCGTCGAGGTCACCTCTCGGGCGGGTGAGGACCAGCCGACCGAACTCGTGGTCGAGGAGTCGGCCACGACCGAGGTGATCCACGCCGCAGCGCATCCGGGCAAGGCGCATGCCGGGGCCGGGGAGGGGACCGAGGCGTGATCCAGCAGCAGACCCGGCTCCGCGTTGCGGACAACACGGGCGCTCGCGTGATCCAGTGCATCCGGATCATGGGCCGCTCGCGCGCGACGACCGCGGAAGTCGGCGACGTCATCGTCGCCAGCGTCAAGCAGGCGATCCCGAACGCCGCAGTCAAGAAGGGCGACGTGGTGCGAGCCGTCGTGGTTCGTACGGCGAAGGAGTACGGCCGGCCGGATGGCAGCTACATCCGGTTTGACGAGAACGCCGCCGTCCTCATCAACAACCAGGGCAACCCGCGCGGTACGCGGATCTTCGGCCCCGTGGCGCGCGAGCTTCGCGATCGGAACTACATGAAGATCGTCTCGCTCGCGCCGGAGGTGCTCTGAGATGGCCCGTGCCTTCGCACCCCGCGTGACCAAGGTCCCCGAGATCCGCAAGGGTGACACGATCCTCGTGCTCGGCGGCAAGGATGCCGGCAAGCGGGGGACGGTGGAGCGCGTCGACCGGCCGCTGAAGCTGGGCACGCCGTACCGCGTGGTGGTCCAGGGGCTGAACATCGCGAAGCGGCACACGAAGCCGCGCCCGCGCATGAACCAGAACGATCGCGTGCCGCAGATGCAGCAGGGCGGCATCGTCGAGAAGCCGCTTCCGATCGCCGTGGGGAAGGTCATGTTGGTCTGCCCCCGCTGCGACCAGCCGACGCGCATCCGCCACCTTCTCCTGGAGAGCGGCGCGCGCGTCCGAGCCTGCGGCCGCTGTGGCCAGCCGGTGGAGGTGAAGGGCGCGTGAGCAGCAACCTGAAGGGGCGCTACGCGACCGAGGTCGTCCCGGCGCTCACCAAGCAGTTCGCCTATACGAACCCGATGCAGGTGCCGCGACTCGAGAAGATCGTGGTCAACATCGGGCTCGGCGAGGCGCTCACGAACGCCAAGGCGCTCGACGCGGCGGTCGGCGACCTGGCCCTCATCACGGGCCAGAAGCCGATTGTCACGAAGGCAAAGCGCTCCATCGCCCAGTTCCGTCTCCGGACGGGCAACACCATCGGCGCCAAGGTGACCCTCCGCGGCGAGCGGATGTGGGACTTCATGGAGCGCCTCACTGTCCTGGCGCTCCCGCGCATCCGCGACTTCCGGGGCATCCCGGCCAAGTCGTTCGACGGGCGCGGCAACTACAGCCTCGGGATGCGCGAGCAGCTCGCGTTCCCCGAGATCGATTACGACAAGGTCGACCGTCTCCGCGGGCTGGAGATCAGCATCGTGACGACGGCGAAGACCGACGAGGAGTCCCGGAAACTTCTGGAG
>JADGQG010000193.1 GCA_017882025.1 Chloroflexota bacterium | reverse complement strand
CGGATCAACCAGGTGACGCCCGGGCCGCATCGGGCCGGGATCGAGGCGTTCATCCGGCACCCCAGGGCGATGATCGCGACCGACGGCGTCATGATCGGGGCGAAGCCGGCCCCCCGGACGTACGGCACCTATCCGCGCATCCTCGGCGAGCTCGTGCGCGACGAGCGCGTGCTGGGCCTGGAGGAGGCGATCCACAAGATGACCGGGGCATCGGCCGCGCGGCTCGGCCTCACCGACCGGGGCGTGATCGCCGATGGGTGTTTCGCGGACCTCGTCGTGTTCGACCCGGCCCGGGTGCGCGCGCTCGCAACGTACGAGGAGCCGCGCCGCTACCCGGAGGGCATCCTCTACGTGCTCGTGAACGGGGTGCTGGTGGTCGATGGCGACGAGCACACGGGCGCCACGCCCGGCCGAACGCTGCGGCGGGGACGTCCGGACTGACCTTGGCCGACGGCACGCGGCGCGCCCCCCGCCGCGGCCTCCCGGGAGGTGCGCCCACCGCTGCGGCCGGGGAGGGTTATCCGCCTCAGCACTCCGCGTGCTCGTACGCGCTTCTCGCGCCGGCCGTTCCACGTGGCGAGGGCCGTCTCAGCAATGGGAATGCTGACGCGAGAAGTACCTGACGCATCTCCCGACATACCAGCACAGGGGTTGCTGCGACGCACACGACGGCCCAGGAGGGCCTCGGTGTACCGGGCACGCCGGCGAGGCGCATGCCGGGGTCGGGAGTGCTGCGATGGCGCACGGCGTGGCCCGACCGTTTGACACCGTGCGCGGTCGGCCCCCACCCTGTGCCGACCCACTCGGGCGTCCACGTCAGGAGGATCGGCGTGATCGAGCTCGGCCAGAACCGCTATGGCAAGCGGGCGATCCGGCTCGTCAAGGTCGTCCGCGATCCCGACGGCACCCAGGTCCGCGACCTCACCGTCGACATCGCGCTCGAGGGGGACTTCGCGGCCGCCCACACGGCGGGGGACAACGCGGCGGTCGTCGCAACGGACACGATGAAGAACACCGTGTACGCGCTGGCGGCGGACCAGCTGACCGGCGCGATCGAGGAGTTCGGCACGACCCTCGGGACCCACTTCGTCGGCTTCCCGCAGGTCCGGCGCGCAACGGTCGACCTCCGCGAGCACCGCTGGAAGCCGATCGCGGGCGCAGGTGATTCCGCGTCGGGCGCATTCCGGCGGGTCGGCGACGCCACCCGGACGGCGCGCGTCACGGCGACCCCGGACGCGACGGTCGTCGAGTCGGGCCTCGAGGATCTCGTCGTCATGAAGACGGCCGGATCGGCGTTCTCCGGCTTCGCCCGCGACCGCAACACGACCCTTCCCGAGCTGCGCGACCGGATCATGGCGACGAACGTGACCGTCTCGTGGCGCCACAGCGGCCCCACCGCGGACTGGGATGCCAGCCACGCGGCAATCGCGACCACCCTGCTCGAGGTCTTCGCGGACCACGCGAGCGAGTCGGTCCAGCACTCGATCTGGGTCATGGCCCAGGCGATGCTCGAGCGCCATGCCGGGATCGACGAGGTCCGCATGGCGCTGCCGAACCTCCACCACCTGCCCATCGACCTCACGCCGTTCGGGGGGACGAACCGGGGCGAGATCTTCGTGGCGACCACGCAGCCACACGGCCTCATCGAGGCCACCGTCCGACGAACGGCTTCGTGACCGGGATCGCCCCGGGCGTCGAGCTCGTCGGCCCCGGCGTCCCGGGGCAGGAGCGCCTCCTGACGCCCGGGGCGGTCGCCTTCGTGGCCGACCTCGAGCGCCGGTTCCGCACCGAGCGGCAGGCGTTGCTCGGGCGACGGATCGACCGGCACGCGCAGATCGCCGCGGGCCGGATGCCCGCCTTCCTGCCGGAGACCGCGGACGTCCGGGCGGGCGACTGGCGGGTCGCGCCGACGCCAGCGGACCTCGACGACCGGCGGGTGGAGATCACGGGCCCGGCCGAGCCGAAGATGATGATCAACGCCCTGAACTCCGGTGCCCAGGTGTTCATGGCGGACTTCGAGGACGCGCTCAGCCCCACGTGGTCGAACGTTGTCGCCGGCCAGCTGGCGGTGGAGGAGGCGGTCCGCGGCACGCTCACGTTCGAGACCCCCGACAGGGCATACGGACTCGCGGAGCGGACGGCGACCCTCCTCGTGCGGCCGCGCGGCTGGCACCTGGAGGAGCGGCATCTCCTCGTCGACGGCCGGCCCGTCTCGGCCAGCCTGTTCGACGCCGGGCTCTTCCTGTTCCACGACGCGGCCGAGACGCTGGCTCGCGGCTCCGGCCCGTACCTCTACCTCCCGAAGCTCGAGAGCCACCTCGAGGCCCGCCTCTGGAACGATGTCTTTGTCCATGCCCAGGCGGCCATCGGCATCCCGCGCGGCAGCGTTCGCGCCACGGTCCTCATCGAGACGATCCTCGCGGCGTTTGAGATGGAGGAGATCCTGTTCGAGCTCCGGGAGCACGCCGCCGGGCTGAATGCCGGTCGCTGGGACTACATCTTCAGCCTCATCAAGCGCTTCCGGGAGCTTCCTGCGTTCGTGTTGCCTGACCGAGGGCAGGTCACGATGGGCGTTCCGTTCATGCGCGCGTACACGCGCCTCCTCGTCGCCACGTGCCACCGCCGCGGCGCCCACGCGATCGGCGGGATGTCCGCCTTCATCCCGAACCGCCGCGAGCCCGAGGTGACCGCGAACGCCCTCGCCCGGGTTCGCGAGGACAAGGAGCGCGAGGCGCGCGACGGGTTCGACGGCACCTGGGTTGCCCACCCGGACCTGGTCCCCGTCGCGGCCGAGGTCTTCGACCGGGTGCTCGGCGACCGCCCGAACCAGAAGGAGGCGCCCGGGGCGAGCGACGTCGAGGCAGCCGCGCTCCTCGACGTGAGCGTGCCCGGCGGCCGCGTCACCGAGGCCGGCGTTCGCCAGAACGTCAACGTCACGATCCGCTATCTCGACGCGTGGCTGCAGGGAAACGGCGCGGCGGCGATCGACAATCTGATGGAGGACACGGCGACCGCGGAGATCTCCCGGTCCCAGCTGTGGCAGTGGCGACGTCACGCGACGCCGCTCGCGGATGGCGCGGCATTCACCGCGGACCGCTATCGGAAGATCCGGGACGAGGAGCTCGAGAAGATCGGGCGCCAGAGCGGGCGGTCCACCGAGGCCGCCACCATCCTCGACGGCCTGGTCCTCGCTGACGAGTTCGTCGAGTTCCTCACCCTGGACGCGTACTCCCGGCTGGACTGACCGGGCCGCGCCCGGGCGGCCGCACCCCGGACGGCCGCAGCTTCAGCCGCGACGCCCGTCATGCGAGCCCACACCGTCAGGCGAGGCGCTCGATCTCCCGTTCCACGAAGCGCCCGAATCCGCGCCGGCCGACGAACGCGCCGTCGCGCACGACGAAGGACCCGCGGACGATGGTCGAGCGGACCGCCCCGCGCACCACGCGGCCCTCGAATGGCGTGTAGTCGCTCGAGTGGTGGAGGTCGTCCGCGCGGATCGTGCGGCGCGACGATGGGTCGAACAGGACGATGTCCGCGTCGAGACCCACCGCCAGCGCGCCCTTCGTCGCGAACCCGAACAGTCGTGCGGGCGTGGTGGAGAGGAGGTCGACCATGCGCTCGACGCTGATCCGACCGCTGGCCACGCCCGCGTCGTACACGACGCTGAGCAGCGTCTCGATCCCCGG
>JADGQG010000053.1 GCA_017882025.1 Chloroflexota bacterium | reverse complement strand
CCGTCAGCGCATTCCGGGCGTCCGGCCGCCCCGAGAGCACGAACCGCGCCCATCGATTGGCCGTGGAGGCGATCGGACGTGCGGACCCGGCCGGAGCACGGGAATCCATGGAAGCGCTCATCGCGACGACCGCGCGCGAAGCCGGGCGCGTCATCACCGCCACAGACGTTGATGGTCGGTCAGCGACCGGGAGGAACACGTGATCGGACCGGGTCCCGCCTTCGGGTCGCTCCAGACCATCGCCCTCGACAACGACCGGGTCAAGGTCGTCGTCGTCCCGACACTCGGCGCCCGCGTGATCTCCCTCTCGGACCGCTTCGCGGCACGCGAGTGGCTGGTGGCCGGCGAGCCGCCGGCCGATGCCAGCGCCTGGGCCCGCCACGACGCGGTCTTCGACGGCGACGTCGCATTCGGCTGGGACGAGTGCCTGCCGACGGTCGGGCCCTGCGCAGACCCCCTGGACCCGGCGGCCCCGCCGTTGCGCGACCATGGCGACCAGTGGGGCCGCCCCACCGAGGTGACCGCCCAGGGCGAGGTGCTCGTGGCGACGTGGAGCGGCGACGGCTGGCCATACCGGTTCATCCGACGGCTTCGCCTGGACGGCCCGCGCCTTGTCGCGGAATACGAGCTGGAGAACCACGGCGAGCGCGAGCTGCCGATCCTCTGGTCCATGCACCCGCTCCTGGCCCTGGAGCCCGGTGCCCACGTGGACGTGGAGGGGCTCGCGTCCGTGCGGGTCACGCAGGCGGTGGGGGTCCCGATCGGGCCGGTGCCGGGCCACGTGGCGTGGCCGGAGACCCCCGGCACGGACGGCCCGATGATCGCCCTCGACGTCGTCCGCGAACGCGGTGCCGGGACGGCCCTCAAGCTCTACGGTGGCTGGGAGCTCTACGGCAGCTGGGACTCCGTCAGCGGCGAGGGGCTGCCCGGCGTCGCGGCCGTCCGCCAGCCGGACGGGTCCGCGCTCGAGCTGACCTGGTACGCGCCGATCGCGCCGAACCTTGGCCTCTGGCTCGACGACGGCGGCTGGCCACCCGCGCCGGCGACGCCCCGAACGCAACACGCGCTGGAGCCGACCACGTCCCCGGACGACGACGTGGCCGCCGCCATCGCCAACGGGCGTGCGCTCATGGTGGCACCAGCCGAGCGCGTTGCCTGGTCTGCCACGTTCCGGGTCCGCGCGCCGGGAGAGCCACGGACGTAGCGGCGGCAACCGGTGGCCGCGCGCCGAGCCCCGGGGCGTCCGGCGACCGGAACAACTGTTCAGCGGTCACCCGGTGCGGGCACCGAACGGAAGGCCAGATTCCGGTACTTCCGGGTAGTGTCAACCAATCGCGCCGATCCGCAGAATCGCCGGTGATGTTCGCCGTCACCGACCCGTACAAGGTCCTCCAGGTCGATCCCGACGCCGAGCCGGAGGTCGTTCGCGCCGCGTATCGAGCGCTCGCGCTCAAGTATCACCCGGACGTGTCGACCGGCTCGCAGGACCGCATGGCCGCCCTCAACCACGCCTGGGGAATCCTGCGCGACGCGGCCGCTCGAGCCGCCTTTGACCAGGCGCGGGCAGACGCAAAGCGCAAGCCCGAGGTGCGCCAGCCGGAGGTCAGTTACGAGATGCGGGCGCCGATGCCCGCTACTCCGCCCGGCAAGCCGTCCGGCAGCGTCCTCGACTTCGGGCGGTACGCGGGCTGGTCCCTCGGGCAGATCGCCGCCTGCGACACCGAATACCTGGAGTGGCTGGCGCGCACGCCGGTCGGGCGGACCTTCCACCGCGAGATCAACGGGTTGCTGGCGACGCGCGCCGCCGCCTCCGCCGCGGCGACTGCCCCCGCAGAGCGGCGGCCAGATCGCCGTCGCAACTGACGCCGCCCGCTATTCCCGCGACATCACTCCCGGGATCGGGTCGTTTGACGGAATGGCTCGCGTGGGCCATCCTTGCGGGCAGGGCGACGCGCCCGGCGCAGGTTCGAGCACCCAACGACCCGCTCCCGCGCCACACGGACGCCCCGGCCGCTCCGGCTCCATTCGCCGTTGAGCGATCGACACATCACGACACGGTCGGCTTGCGACTCGCGCACCCGGCCCGGAAAGGTCCTACACCCCAGATGCTTCAAACCTCCACCGTCCGCCGGCCGGGCGGACCAATCGCGCTCGCGGTGCGTTCGGCACACAGCCGGCGCCTGCGCCGCCGCTTCCTCGCCGACGACCGCCTCTACTGCGGCACGAACGGCTGCACCACCCACCTGGAGCTTGACCAGCGCTCCGGCGTCGCCAGCTGCCCGATCTGTGGGTTCCGCCGCCGCATCGGCTAGGCGCCCCTGACCCGGCGGGGCTCACGGGCATCCCAGGGCGATCTCCGCCGGCGGCGATCGTGGACGTTCGTCGTGGACGACGCGTGGATAAGTCCCGACCTGGTGCGAATCTCGTGGACAGGTCCCCTTGCGCCGATGGGGCCCGCCGGGCGATCATCTGGTCGGCCCGAAGGGGCCGAAGATGACAGATCGCGGGACCGTCGCAAGGCGGCCGGGCTCATCGCAAGGTGAGCCGGGTTTTCCGCAAGGAGAACCGTCCCTCTCGCAAGGGAGGCACGCGATCCACCGGCTGACTCGTCGTCGGCAACGATGACGGGAACCCCGTCCGCAAGGACGGACGGCGAGCCGCAAGGCGCGCCGGAGCTCCCGCAAGGGGGCCGCGCTCCGCAAGGAGTCGCGATGGACGGCCGGGACCGACGGTCCCTTTGGGCTACTTCATGCCCGTCTTCATGCACGTCGAACCGCGCTGTAGACTCCGGGACGGGCACGCGGGACCCATTCCGCCCGCGCCCGCTTCCCCGAGGTGATCGTGACCGCCGAGCCCGGCCGCGCGCTCCGCGAGCCCGGCCCTGCGACTGGCGATGGGTCGGTGCCGGCCATCTTCCTGGACGGCGTCCGGTTCGGCTTTCATGTCGACGGGCGTCAGACGGAAGTCATCGGCGGGCTGGACCTCGAGATCGCGCCCCGATCCATCGTCGCGTTCGTCGGCCCGAACGGTTGCGGCAAGAGCACGCTCCTCCGGGTCATCGCCGGCCTGCTCCCGGCCCGGGCGGGCACAGTCGAGGTCGAGGGGCGGCCGGTGACGGGCCCGGATGCGCGGGTGGGCCTCGTCTTCCAGGAGCCGCGCCTCCTCCCGTGGCGGTCGGCGTTCGCGAACGTCGCGTTCCCGCTGGAGGTCGCCGGTCGCGACCGCGAGGCACGCGAGCGGCGGGTCACGGACCTGCTGGGCCTGGTGGGCCTGCGGGACTGGAGCCGCGCGCGACCGGCTGAGCTGTCGGGCGGCATGCGCCAGCGCGTCGCGATCGCCCGCGCGCTGGCCCTCGAGCCCGCGGTCCTCCTGCTGGACGAGCCGTTCAGCGCGCTCGACTCGCTTACCCGGGAGCGCTTCAATGTCGAGCTCCTCCGCCTGTGGGAGCGGATCGGCGCCACGATCGTGCTCGTCACGCATTCGATCGCCGAAGCGGTCTTCCTCGCCGACCGCGTCGTGGTCCTCTCGCCACGCCCGGCCCAGCTTGTGGCCGACCTGGTCGTGGACCTGCCGCGGCCCCGGCGGCCCGGCGATCTCGACGCGGCGGCCGTCACCCGGACCGCCGCGGAGATCCGGGCGCACCTCGAAGGCGCGACCGACGACGCGTTCGCAGTCGCGGCCGGCGACGTCCCGGCCCACGCGCAGCCGGACCAGGCGATCCCGTGATCCGCGACCGGGTCGTTCCACCCCTGGTGGCGCTCGCCGCGTTCCTTGCCGGCTGGCAGCTTCTCGTCTTCGTCGGGAACTACCCGCCGTTCATCCTGCCGGGACCGCTCGTCGTCGGTGAACGGTTCGTCGTCGCCTGGACGGACGGCACGATGGCGCCCCACGTGGTCACGACGCTCGCCGAGATCGGGTGCGGGTTCGTCGGCGGGGCGCTGGCCGGGATGCTCACCGGCTATGTCCTGGCGCGCTCGCGGCTGGCGAACCGGGTGCTCTCGCCGTATCTCGTCGCCGGTTCGGCTGTGCCCATCCTCGCGCTCGCGCCGCTCATCGCGCTCTGGTTCGGGAGCGGGCTGTTCGCGCATTCGGTGATCGTGGCGCTGATCGTCTTCTTCCCGGTGGCGGTCAGCACGTGGGTGGCCGTCCATGGGGTCGATCGGCGGCTCCTGGAGATGGCCCGCAGCTACCGGGTCACCCGCGGCCAGCGGCTCCGGATGGTGGAGCTGCCCGCGGCGCTGCCCGGCATCCTGGGCGGGCTCCGGATCGGCGTCACGCTCGCCGTGGTCGGCGCGATCATCGCGGAATGGACCGGCGGCGAGACGGGTCTTGGCGTGCTCATCAACCTGGCCCGGGGGAGCCTCTTCGACATCCCGCTCCTGTTCGCAGCGCTCCTTACGATCGCCCTGATCGGCGTGGCGCTCTACAGCCTTGTCGTGCTGGTGGAGCGGCGGTACGCGATCCCGGCGGTCTGATCGTGGTCGGACCGCCGGTCTGAGCCGCCGACAACACCGCCCGCAGAGCCGCCCGTGCTACGCTTCGGGAGCCTTCGGGGCAGGGTGCAATTCCCGACCGGTGGTCCGGCCCGGCGCCGCGTCGTCGGGCGAGCCCACGAGCGGCCCGGCAGCAGCCGTGCCGCAGATCCCGGGGCGGCGGAAGCGTCGCCCGGCGGGAGCCGACGGTCAGAGTCCGGATGAGAGAAGGCAGGCCGCGAGCGCCCACGGCGCCCGCGACGCCGAGCGTGCCGCGCCCCGGGCCGTGCCGTTCACGGAGGACCAGGATGCCGGCCAGCCAGACCCCCACCAGTCACGCCGACCCGCCCGTGCCAGCCCACGGCCCAAGCCCCGGCCGGCATCCCGTTCGACGGCACCTTGCCGGCGTCCTGCTGGGCGTCCTCGCGCTCGTCGCGTCCGCGTGCAGCGGCGGCGCGTCGCCGACGCCGCCCGCGTCGCTGCAGGGATCGGCCGGCCCGTCCGGGAGCCAGGCACCCTCCCCCACCCCGGCCGCGCCCGTCAAGCTCGTGGTGGGGCTGGGCTACATCCCGAACATCCAGTTCGCGCAGTTCTACCTCGCCGATCAGGCCGGCTACTACCGCGACGCGGGCCTGGCGGTCGAGTTCCAGAACAAGATCGACCCGGAGCTCGTGACCCTGGTGGGCCAGGGCGCCGTGGACATCGGCATCTCCGACGGCACGAGCGTGATCCCGGCCGTCAGCCAGGGGATCCCGATCCGGTACGTCTTCACGGTCTTCGCCCAGTTCCCCAGCATCGTGTTCGCGAAGGCGACCAGCGGGATCGCGACGGCCGCGGACCTCAAGGGCAGGAAGGTGGGCATCCCCGGCAAGTACGGGTCGAGCTGGATCCAGCTCGAGGCGCTCCTGGCCGGCGTCGGGCTCACGACGGCCGACCTGCAGCTTGTGCTCTTCCCAGACTTCGGCCAGCTCGCGGCGCTCGAGAAGGGCGTCGTGGACGCAGCGACCGGCTACGCGAACAACGAGCCGGTCCGCCTGGAGCTTGGCGGGGAGAAGGCGAGCGTGCTCGCGCTTCCGCCGGCGAGCCAGCTGCCCGGTCCGGGACTGATCGTGGGCGCGTCCGCGCTGAGCGGCCCAAAGAAGGACGCCCTCCGGGCCTTCGTGACCGCGACCCAGCGCGCCATGCGCGCCATCGAAGCCGATCCAACGAAGGGCTTAGACGCGGCGATCGCCCGGATCCCCGAGCTGGCGAAGGACCGACCGGCCCAGCTCGCGGTCCTGCAGGCGACGATCGCCCTCTGGGAGAGCGACTACACGCGCACGAACGGCATGGGCGCGGTGGACCCGGCGCTCTGGGAGCGCTCGATCTCGTTCATGGCGAGCCTGCCGGACAAGCTCCTCGCGAAGCCCGTCACCGCGGCGGACTGTACGAGCAGCGCGTTGCTGCCGTCGCCCTGACGGAGGGTCCCCGCCGCGACCGGGACGCCGCACGAGGGCGCGCCGGCCGGGACCGGCAGGCGCGCCCTCGTTTGAGCAGCGTCGGTTCAGGCGGTGGCGCCCACGGGCTTCGCGTCGGCGATGACTGCTGCCAGCTCGTCGGCCGCGACCTCGAGCTCGATCGTGACATCGTCCGAGACCAGCCAGCCGCCCGCCTCGAGGCCCACGTTCCAGGTGAGGCCCCAGTCGGAGCGCTTGATCCTGGTCTTCGCCTCGAAGCCGGCGTGACGGCGGCCGTCCATCGCGGTGACGATGCCCAGCTGCTCGGCGTCGAGGACCACGGAGCGGGTGACGCCGTGAATCGCCAGGTCGCCGGTGATCGCCCAGCGGTCGCCCTTCTGCTCGATCGAGGTGCTCGTGAAGGTGAGCGTCGGGAACGTCTCGGCGTCGAGGAAGTCGGCGGAGCGCAGGTGGTTGTCGCGCGCCTCCATGCCGGTCTCAATCGTCGCGGCCGGGATGACGACGCTGACGGACGAGGCGGACGGGTTGGCCTCGTTGAAGTCGATGGTGCCGGTGACGCCCTTGAAGATGCCCCGCGTCTTCGTGATCATCATGTGCTTGGCCGTGAAGCTCACGGTCGTGTGAGCAGTGTCGAGCTGCCAGGTGTTCATTGCGATGCCTCTGATCCATGTGGTCGGTTGCGCGTGCGCCCGGCCTGTCTGTAGTTGACTGCGCAACGATATCACGTCATAGTTGCGCATGCAACCACAGGTTCGTGAGAAGCACCAACCTCGGATTGGGGTTCCCCGATCCGGTCCGACCACGTAGGATCCCGCAATGACCGAGACCATCGACCGTCCCCTCGCCGAGCTGTCGGTCCCGCGCGCCGACGACCCGCGCCTCCGCGCGTGGATCGCGTTCCTCCGGGCGTACGCCGCAGTGACCCGCCGGCTCGAGGCGGAGCTCCATGCGGCGCGCGACCTCGGGCTCGCCGAGTACGACGCGCTCGTCCAGCTGGCGCTGGCCGACGGCCGGCGCCTGCGCATGAGCGAGCTCGCGGAGCGGGTCGTCCTCTCTCGCAGCGGCGTCTCGCGGCTGGTGGATCGCCTGGAGGCGACCGGGCTCGTGGTCCGCGCCGCCTGCAAGGACGACGCGCGCGTCGCCTGGGCAACGCTCACGGATACCGGCCTCGAGCGACTGCGAGACGCCTCCCCGGTGCACCTCCGCGGCGTCGAGACCCACTTCCTCGCCCAGATTCCCGATGCCGACCGCGAAGCGCTGATCCGCGCGCTCGAGACGGTCGTGCACGGACTCCGCGACCAGGGCCGGACTGCGCCGGCCGCAACGACGACGCCGGACGCCTGACGGGCGCTCCCCTGCCCGACCGACCCGCCATGACCGGTGGCCGCCTCTACGTGGGGACGAGCGGCTTCGCGTACCCGGGGTGGGCCCCGGCGTTCTACCCCGCCGGCACGCGCGGAAACGGGCTGTTACCGGCGTACGCGGCCCGGCTGGCCGCGGTGGAGCTGAGCGGCACCTACTACCGGCAGCCATCCGTGGCGCAGGCGGAGGCCTGGGCCGGCCGCGTTCCTCCCGCCTTCCGGTTCACCGTGAAGCTGCTCCGCACGGGTTCGCTCCGCGCGTATGCAACAGACCCGACGGGCACGCTGCCGTGGCTGACAGCGCCGCTCGCGGCATTCGGCGACCGCCTGGCGACGGCGTTCTTCCGCATCCCGACCGGCCAGGCCCGGGACGACGGCCGCCTGGCAGGGCTGCTGGCCGCGTGGCCGGCTGCCCTGCCGCTCGCCGTGGAGGCCCAGGACCCATCGTGGCACGTGGACGAGACGCACACGCTCCTCCGCGCGGCCGGCGCCACGCTCGTTGTCACCGAGACCGACGACGAGCCGGAGCCGCCGCTGACCGTGACCGGGCCGTTCCTCTACCTGCGGCTGCGGCGGACGCTGTACGGGACGGCCGACCTGGACGCCTGGGCGGCTCGCCTGGAGCCGTTCCTCGCGGACGGCCGGGACGCCTACGTCTTCTTCCGGCACGATGAGCGGGGCGCGACGCCGGGCTACGCGGCGTCCCTGGCCGCGCGGCTCCCGGAGTACGCTCCCGGCGGGGACCCCGCACCACAGACGGAGGACCGGACATGAGCGAGACCATCCGGGTCGGGCTGGTGGGGGCCGGCGGGATTGCCCGCTCCAGCCACGTACCGCGCCTCCGCGCCATTGAGGGCGTCGAGATTACCGGGGTCGTGGCGAGCTCACTGGCGAGCACGCGTCGCGCGGCCGACGAGCTGGCCATCCCGACGGCCTACCCGACGTGGGAGGCCCTGGTCGCCGACAAGGCGATCGATGCCGTGGTCATCGCCACCTGGCCGTTCCTCCACGCGCCCGTCACGATCGCCGCCCTGCGGGCCGGTCGCCACGTGCTCTGCGAGGGCCGGATGGCGATGAACGCGGACGAGGCGCGGGCGATGCTGGCGGCCTCGCTGGCCCGGCCAGACCGCGTGGCGATGCTCGTCCCGGGGCCGTTCAGCTTCTTCGCGGACGCGGCGATCCGGCGGCTGCTGCGCGAAGGCGCGATCGGGACGCCGCGCTCGTTCCGGGCGACCTGGGCGGGTGCCGTCGCGTCGACGGGGCGCGACCAGTGGCGCCGCGAGCGGCGCTTCAGCGGCAACAACGTGATGACCCTCGGGATCCTCTACGAGTCTGTCGCGCGCTGGCTGGGCCAGGCAGAGGAGGTCGGCGCCGGGCTGGAGAACTTCGCGCCGTGGCAGGCGGGCCCCGACGGCTCCCCGGTCCCGGCCGATGTCGCCGACCACGCGATCGTGAGCGCTCGGTTCCCGGGGAACGTCGTCGGCACGTTCGAGATTTCGGCCTACACCCGGTTCACGCCGCCGAACGCCGTCTCGATCTTCGGGACGGAGGGCGCCCTCCACGTCGACCTCGCGACGCAGCAGATCGCGCTCGCCCGTCCCACGGCGACGTCCCCGGAGCGGGTCGAGATCCCGGCCGGCGAACGCGGCGCATGGCGGGTCGAGGAAGCATTCATCGGCGCGATCCGCGGCGTCGAGCCGGTCACGCTCAACGACTTCGCGACCGGGGTCGCCTACATGGCGTTCACCGACGCGGTCCACGCGAGCGCGGAGACGGGCGCCCGCGTCCGGCCGTGACTTCGGTGTCGCGCGTCATCGTTGCGCTGCTCGCGACGGCGTCGCTCCTCGCCGCCTGCGCCGAGCCCGGCCCGACGGTCGCCCCGGTGCCGACGACCCCATCGACGCCGACCCTGACCGCCTTTCCGGCGTCACCTTCGGATGAGCCGAACACCTCGGCGCGGGGATCGCCCTCACCGGCTGCGCCTTCGCCGGCCGGTCCCCCGCCGACGGCCGCGCCATGGGACCCGCCGTCGCTCGCGCTCGCGCGAGTCGTCTCCGGGCTGCAGCGTCCGCTCTGGGTGGGAAGCGCGGGAGACGGGAGTGGCCGCCTGTTCGTTCTGGAGCAGGGCGGCACGATCCGGGTGATCCGGGATGGGCGGCTCGTGAGCCGGCCCTACCTGGACATCCACGACCGGGTCTCGGCAGGCGGGGAGCGCGGCCTGCTGGGGCTTGCCTTCGCGCCGACGTTCGCGCGGGACGGGCGCTTCTATGTCGACGCGACGGACCCGGCCGGGAACACGTTCGTGGCCGAGTTCCGGGCGCCGGACCCGGCCGCCGACACCGCCGACCCCGCGTCCGAGCGTGTCATCCTCCGGATCGCGCAGCCGTTTGCGAACCACAACGGCGGCGGGATCATCGCCCGCCCGGACGGCACGCTGTGGATCGCGACCGGCGACGGAGGATCGGCCGGCGACCCGCAGGGCAACGGCCAGCGGCGGACGACGCTGCTGGGCAAGCTCCTCCGCATCGACCCGCGGGCTGCCGGAAACGTGCCCTACACCGTCCCGCCGGACAACCCGTTCGCGGGCCGGACCGATGTCCGCGGCGAGATCTGGGCCTACGGTCTCCGCAACCCGTGGCGCTTCTCGTTCGATCGGGCGACCGGCGATCTCTGGATCGGCGATGTCGGGCAGGACCGCTGGGAGGAGGTGGACCTCGTACGAGCGGGCGACGCCGGCGGCCGCAACTTCGGCTGGAACGTGATGGAGGGCGGGCACTGCTACGCCCCTGCGGATGGCTGCCGTACGGAGGGGCTCACGCTCCCGGTGGCCGAGTACGACCACGGCCAGGGCTGCGCGATCACGGGCGGCTTCGTCTACCGCGGGACCGCGATTCCCGCGCTCATCGGGACGTATGTCTACGCCGACTCGTGCTCCGGACGCATCTGGGGTCTCGATGCGGCGACCGGGGGCCCGAAGCCGCGGCTGCTCGCCAGCACCGGGGCGAGCATCGTCTCATTCGGGGAGGACGACGCTGGCGAGCTGTTCGTGGCCGACGTCGCCGGCGGCGCGGTCTCGCGGCTCGTGGCGGCCCCATAGCCCGGGGCGGCGCATCGTCCGCCGCAGCGCCGGGTCCGCCGGTGAGGCGGGGCCGGATTTCAGGCGAGGAGCGTCCCCGTGACGCGCGTGACGGCGCGGCCGGCCACGCCAACCCGATCGCCGCGGAGCGTGATGTCGAGGACGCCGCCGCGATCCGAGACCTGGAACGCCCGGAACGACGGTCCGAGACGAGGCGCCCAGTGCGCGGCGAGCGCGCAGTGGGCCGAACCGGTCGCCGGGTCCTCCGGGATCCCGTCCGCCGGGCAGAAGTAGCGGGACACGATCGCCGCGCCGGGAACGTCCGAGAGCGCCGTCGCGATCAGCCCGTCGGGGAGGCTTGCCAGCCAGGCCTGGTCGGGCGCGAGCTGCCGAACGTCGGCCGCGGACGCAAGCTCCACGAGCACGTTCGCGGTGCCGCTACCCACGAAGACCGGCTCGCAGCCGAGGGCCGCAGCAAGCCCGGCGGGCGGCTCGATCGGCCGGACGAGGTCGACCGGGAGATCCAGCTCGATCCGGCCGTCCC
>JADGQG010000192.1 GCA_017882025.1 Chloroflexota bacterium | reverse complement strand
TCGAGATCGCCGTTGCCGGCGGCCACGCGCTGCTCATGATCGGCGCGCCGGGATCCGGCAAGACCCTGCTCGCGCGGACTATCCGCGGGCTGCTGCCGCCGCTCGACCCCGCCGAGGCGCAGGAGGCAACGGTGATCGCCTCGGTGGCGGGGGAGGGACCGGTCCGGGGCTTCGTGACGAGGCGGCCCTTCCGGGCGCCCCACCATACGGCCTCCTATGCCGCACTCGTGGGTGGGGGGCCGCGGATGTCGCCCGGGGAGGTGACGCGCGCCCATCACGGCGTCCTGTTCCTCGACGAGCTCCCGGAATTCGACCGTGCCGCCCGCGAGGCGCTTCGTCAGCCACTCGAGGAAGGCCGGATTGCGATCGCACGCGCGGGCGGCGCGGTAGAGATGCCCGCCCGCTTCCAGCTCGTGGCGGCGATGAATCCGTGCCCGTGCGGCTGGGCCGCGGACCCGTCCGGGCGCTGTACCTGCCCCCTGGGCCTCCCGGACCGATACGCGGCCCGAATCTCCGGGCCATTCCGCGACCGTCTCGACCTCTGGGTCGGCATGCCTCGGGTAGCGCCGGAGGCGCTCCTGGCCCGCGAGGATGGCGAGGCCTCGGCGCCGGTCGCAGCGCGGGTTGCCGCGGTCTGGGCCCACCAGGTCGATACGCGCGGCCGCCTGGCGGGCCGGCTGACCGGTCGTGCCCTCCGAGCCGCGTGCCGGCTCGATTCGGGCGCCGAACGAGCCGCAATTCGCCTGGCCGACGCAGCCGGCCTGACCGCCCGGGCCACCGAGCGCCTGCTCCGAGTCTCCCGCACGATCGCCGATCTCGACGCTGCGGAGCGTGTGGCCGTGCGACACCTGGAGGAAGCGGCCCGGTACCGGGTCCCAGCCACGGCCGCCGCGGCCGAGCGGGCCGGCTGACATGCTCGGGGTCGGACACGCTGGGGCCCGCGGCGAGTGGCGGGCCGCCGCCGTCGAACCGGTGGCCGGCATCGCGTCGGGGCGCGAGCCCGACACCTCGCCGTGGCCACCGCCGTCGTCCACGTCGCATTCACGCGCGGCGACCGCCACCCCAACGGCCGGCGCCCTGTCGCTCGACGAGGTCGATGCCTGGGCGGTGCTCGTGGCCGTCGACGGGATCGGGCCGGTCACGCTTGCGGCGCTGCTGGGCGCGCTCGGGAGCGGCCGGGCGGTGCTCTCGACGGCGGCGGGCCCTGCCGGTCCGCGGCGACTTGCCGAGGCGGTGGCGGCTCGTGGCGGCCGGCTCGACGCGAGGCTCGGGCGCGCCATCGCCGATGCCGCCCAGCAGGCGCCCGCGCTCGTCGCGCGGGTCCGGGCGCTCGGCATCGAGGTGCTGACGATCGAGTCCGCCGACTACCCAGGACGTCTCAGGCTCCTGGACCTGCCGCCGCCCGTCCTGTTCGTGCGGGGAGACATCGCCGCGTTGAATCCCGCGCGGTCGATCGCGGTCGTCGGCACCCGACGCGCCACCGAGCGGGGGCGGCGGATCGCCGGCGCGATCGGCGGAGCGCTGTCGACCGCGGGTGCCGTCGTGGTCTCGGGGCTCGCGATCGGCATCGACGGGGCCGCCCACGCCGCGGCGGTTGCGTGTGGCGGGCGCACCGTCGCGGTGCTCGGGTCGGGCCATCAACGGCTCTACCCACGGGCACACGCGCACCTGGCGGACCAGATCGTCGCCCGTGGCGGCGCCGTCGTCTCCGAGCTCGCGCCGGACGTCGGCCCCGTGCCGGGGACCTTCCCGCGCCGGAACCGGGTCATCAGCGGCCTCGCGGATGCGACCGTGATCGTGGAGGCGCGGGCCCGGAGCGGCGCCCTGATCACTGCAAGCTGGACACTCGAGCAGGGACGCGAGTGCTTCGTCGTCCCGGGGCCGATCGATGTCGAGCAGAGCGTGGGCTGCAATCGACTCCTGCGGCTCTACCCGGGACTGGCGCGAGCAGTCCCGGGCGTCGCCGAGTTGCTCGAGGACCTGGGCCTTGTCGGGACGGCCGCCCACGCAGGTGCGGACCCGCGGTCACTCCGCGAAGGCCGTGTCGTCGGGCCGGATCCGGAGGCGATCCTCGCCGGCCGCGGCGCGGCGGAGGCGGCCGTCGCCCGTGTACTGCTCCCGCGCGCCGCCACGCTCGACGAACTCGTGGATGCCACTGGGCTCGCGCCGGCCACGATCCTCGCCGTCCTCACCCGGCTGGAGGGTGATGGCCTGGTAGTAGCCGCGCTCGGGCGATACGGGGCGGGCGGTGCGCTGGCCGCGACCACGCCGCCGCGCCGGCCAATCCGAGTCGCGCGCGCCGACGTCGCACCGAAACGCGGGGAGTGACGCGTCGCTGGCCGTCGACACCTCGGCGAGGCCCCGGTTGCCCGGGCGCACCGGCCGGTGGTATGGTGCAAGACGTCGTGGGGGAGGTGTGTCGGTACGACCCGTCGTGCACGGCACCGGGCACCGAGCGAGGAGCACCTATATTGCGGAAGATTGCGGCCGCGATCCTGGCCGTTCCCGTGCTCGCGGTGCTCTACCTGCTCGCCCTGCGCCGACGTGGCGTCGCGATCCGGGCAGGACTTGCCGTCGGCGCAGGGCTGCTGGTCCTCGTCGCCGCGGTCGGAGCGCTTCCGCGAGCCGCGTCCGCTCTCCCACCCGTCGCGGCCGGACCGGTCGCGGCCGACCGCTTCGGCCCGAACGTCGAGTCGCGCGAGGCGCTCGACGGCGCCGTGGCCTTCGACTTCGCCACGCCCATGGACCAGGCGAGCGTCGCCGCCGCGCTCAGCGTCGCCCCGGAGACGCCCGTCACGCTCGCTTGGCTCGACGCGGGGCGAAAGCTCCTGGTCAGCCCGCGGCACGGATGGGCGCCCGAGACGTACTATTCGGTCACGATCGAGCCCACGGCCCACGATGCCGCCGGGCTCACGCTCACGGAGCCGATCCGGACTGCCTTCTATACGCGGGGTCCCACCGGCGCACGGACCGTCGCGACGGAGCCGCTCGCGGGAGGGCGCGTCGCCCCGGACACGGCGTTCATCGTCGTTTTTGATCGGCCGGTAGACGCGGCGGCTGCGCGGGCGGCCTTCCGAATCGACCCGGCGGTCGCGGGTGAGCTCCAGGCCGACAGCGCGGTCGGCCCCACCGAGCAGCTCACCTTCATCCCTGCCGAGGGGCTGGCGGCAGGAACGCGGTACACGGTCTCGGTCGCGGGTCCGTTGCTCGACACGGATGGCGCGCTCCTCGCCGACATTCAGCCGCTCGTCGTCGAGACCGCCATCGCGCCGACCGCCGTCCGGTTCCGCCCGGCCTCGGGCGCCGAGGGGGTCCTGCGAGGCATCGACATCTCGGTCCGCTTCACGCGTCCCATGGATCGGGCGGCCACGCAGCGGGCGTTCGTCGTCTCCGTCAACGGGGCCGCCCTGCCGGGCGACTACCACTGGGCCGAGAACGACACGGTCGTGGTGTTCAACCCGCGCGACACGCTGCCCTGGGGCTCGGAGGTGGTGATGTCCGTCACGGCCGATGCCGCGGGCGCGGACGGCACCCCCATCGAGGGCCCGGTCACCGCCCGCTTCACGACGGTCGCCAAGCCGCAGGCCACCCCGACACCGACCGCAAGGCCAACGGCCGTGCCCGCGAAGCCCACGCCGAAACCCACGCCGAAACCCACGCCGAAACCCACGCCGAAACCCACGCCGAAACCCACGCCGAAACCCACGCCGAAACCCACGCCGAAACCC
>JADGQG010000191.1 GCA_017882025.1 Chloroflexota bacterium | reverse complement strand
CTTGAGGGCGGCCTCGATGTCGTCGGTGAGCTTGTAGATGATGTCGTAGAGGCGGACGTCGACCTTCTCGGCCTCCGCCGTCCGGCGGGCCTGCGGGTCCAGCTTCGTGTTGAAGCCGACGACGATCGCGTTCGACGCCGAGGCGAGCAGGATGTCGTTGTCGGTGATGTCGCCGGTGCCCTCGTGGAGGACGCTGATGCGGACCTCGTCGGAGATGATCTGCCCCAGCGCGTGCGTGATCGCCCCCAGCGAGCCGGAGACGTCCGCCTTCAGGATGATCCGGAGCTCCTTGGACTGGCCCTCCTGGAACTGGTTGAACAGGTCCTCGAGGGTCGCCTTCTGACTGGTCCCCGTCTGTGCCGCGGCCGCGTTGCGGGTCTGCTCAACCATGGACCGGGCGGTCTTCTCGTCCGCCACGACGCGCAGGATGTCGCCGGCCTCCGGCACCTCGTCGAGCCCGAGAACGAGCGCCGCGGACGATGGACCCGCCTTGAGGATCCGCTTGCCGGCCGCGTTCTCCAGCGCCTTGACCTTGCCGTAGGTCTTGCCGACCACGACGATATTGCCGATCCGCAGCGTGCCCGTCTGAACGACGACGGTGGCAACTGGGCCGCGGCCCCTGTCCAGCTCGGCCTCGATGATCGTCCCGATCGCTGCGCGCTTCGGGTTCGCCTTGAGCTCCTGGAGGTCGGCGACCAGGTTCACCATGTCGAACAGGTCATCGAGGCCCTGGCCCGTCTTCGCCGACACCGGCACGAGCGGGACGTCGCCGCCGTACTCCTCGATGACGACGTTCGCCTCCGTGAGCTCGGTCTTGACGCGATCCAGGTTCGCGTCCGGCTTGTCGATCTTGTTGAGGGCGATGATGATCGGCACCTTCGCCGCCCGGGCGTGGCTGATCGCCTCGAGCGTCTGGGGCATGACGCCGTCATCTGCCGCGACCACGATGATCGCGATGTCCGTCACCTTGGCGCCGCGGGCGCGCATGGCCGTGAACGCCTCGTGACCGGGCGTGTCCAGGAAGACGACCTTCTTGTCGGCCTTGACGATCTCCGACGCGCCGATGTGCTGGGTGATCCCGCCGCGCTCCCCGGCCGCCACGGCGGTGCTCCGGATCGCGTCGAGCAGGCTCGTCTTCCCGTGGTCCACGTGGCCCATCACGGTGACGATCGGTGCCCGGGGCTGCAGGAGCGCCGGGTCATCGTCGACGAAGAGCGTCTCCTTGGTCGCGGGGGCCGGCGCCTCCGTGCGCTGGTCCTCGGCCGTGGTGACCGGCGCCTCCGCCTCCGCCGTCTCGAATCCCAACTCCGTCGCGACGAGTGACGCGGTGTCGCGGTCGATCAGCTGGTTGATGGTGGCGAAGATCCCGCTCTTGATGAGCTCCCGGATCACGTCCGCGGGGTTGACCGCCAGGACCTCCGAGAGTTCCTTGACCGTGATCGTGGGCGGCAGCACGACGGCACTGCGATCTCGCGGGTCAGCGACCGAGACCGGCGCGAAGCCGCCGCCCTCGCGTCGCTGCGGCTTGCGGGGCCCGCGGCGCCCGCGGGTTCCGCTCCTGCTCCTGGCCATCAGGCCCCTCCTTCTTGGTCGTCCTGGTTCTGCATCAAGCCGGCGGCGGCGCCGACGACCCGCGGCGGGTCGAACAGCCCGACCGGGATCGGGACCGCGAGCGCGCGTCGCAGGGCGCCCTTCATCATCGCGGCTTCCTGGCAGGCGTTGTCGGCGCATACGTAGGCGCCGCGCCCGGGTGCCCGCCCCGTGGCGTCCAGGACGATCGCGCCGCCGGGCGTCCGAACCACCCGCAGCAGCTCGCGCTTCTCGCGGGGCGTCCGGCACGCGACGCAGGTCCGGGTCGGATGCCGCCGCTGGGGCAGCCCGCCGGCTTCGCGCCGCGCTACGGTGTCACCTCCGCCGCGGGCGCGTCCGCGACTGCCGGGGTCTCGACCGCGGCGGCTGCGGGGAGATCCAGGGCGTCACCCGGCGCCGCCGCAGGAAGCGCCGCAGCTTCGTGCACCGGCGCGTCGCTCCGGATGTCGATCCGCCAGCCGGTCATCTTCGCCGCCAGGCGCGCGTTCTGCCCTTCGCGCCCGATCGCCAGCGAGAGCATCTTCTCGGGAACGATGACGTTCGCGATCCGGTGCTCCTCGTCGATGTGCACGGCCACGACCTGCGCGGGGCTGAGCGCCTTCGCGACGAAGACCGCCGGGTCCTCGTGCCACTCGATCACGTCGATCTTCTCGCCGGCAAGCTCCGCGACCACGGCCTGGACGCGGGCGCCACGCTGGCCCACCGTCGCCCCGACCGGGTCCAGGCCCACCTGCCGGGACGCCACGGCGACCTTGGAGCGACTGCCCGGCTCACGGGCGATGGCCTTGATCTCCACCGTGCCGGCGTGGATCTCCGGGACCTCCAGCTCGAAAAGCCGGCGCAGGAAACCCTTGTGCGTGCGGCTGACCAGGACCTGGGGGCCCTTCGGCCCGCGGCGAACCTCCAGCACGAACGCCTTGACGTTCTGGCCGATCCGGTAGTGCTCCACGGGAGACTGCTCGGTCGTGGCGAGGATTGCCTCCGCCTTGCCGAGGTCGAGGATGATCGCCCGCGGCTCGACCCGGTTGACGGTCCCGGTGATGAGGTCACCCTCGCGGCTGGCGAACTGGTCGTAGACAACGTCGCGCTCGGCCTCGCGCAGCCGCTGCAGGACGACCTGTTTGGCGGTCTGGGCGCCGATCCGTCCGAAGGCGTCCTGGCCGAGCTGCTCCGTGACGACCTCGTCGCCCAGCTCGGCATCCGGCTTGATCGCCCTGGCCTCGTCGAGGGTCATCTCCGTGAGCGGATCCTCCACGACAGCGACACAGCGGCGCTCGCGGGTCACGAGCATCTCGCCGCGCTCCGGGTCGATGCGGACGCGGACGTCCTCGTTGCCCGGGATCCGGCGATACGCGGACTCGATCGCATCGGAGATCGTGAGGATGAGCTGCTCCCGCGGGACGCCCTTCTCGGCGTTGAGCTGGAGGAGGGCGCCCACGAAGTCACGGCTCATGTGGTGCACCTCCAAGCTCATGTTCGACGCACGGCAGCCGGTCGCGGCCGACCGAAAGAAAAACGTGGGGGTCACCCACGTCATGGAGCGGCGCGGTCGAAGTTCCGCGGAGTATACCCCACTTGAGGGCCGTCCTCCGTGTAGCCGTTCCGGACGACGGCGCGCACGCCGCCGCGGGGCAGTTCCGGCTAGGCCGTCGACCGGGTCGTGGCGACCGCCTCCGGCGCGTTCCCGGGGGTCGGGTAGCGCCGCGCCACGTACTCCTCGAGCAGCCCGATGAAACGGGGCACGATGTCGTCGCCGCGGTACGTGGCGTGCAGCGTGCCGTCCACGAAGACCGGCGCGACCGGCTCCTCGAAGGTACCCGGCAGGCTGATCCCGATGTCCGCGTGCTTGCTCTCGCCGGGTCCATTGACGACGCAACCCATCACCGCGACCCTGAGATCCTCGACGCCCGGGTGCAGCGCTCGCCAGGCCGGCATCCGTTCCTTGAGGTGTGCCTGGATGTCGCGCGCCATCTCCTGGAAGAAGACGGACGTCGTCCGCCCGCAGCCCGGACATGCGCTCACCTGTGGCGCGAAGCTGCGAATGCCCAGCGACTGGAGGACCTGCTGGGCGACCTCCACCTCCAGCTCCCGCCCGGCACCGGGTTCCGGCGTCAGCGAAACGCGGATCGTGTCCCCGATCCC
>JADGQG010000052.1 GCA_017882025.1 Chloroflexota bacterium | reverse complement strand
TGAGCGCCGGCCCGTGCGACTCCCCGGCGGTGAGGAACCGGAACGCCGTCATCCCGCTCCCGGATCACCCGGTTCGGCCGCGGACCCCGCCTCGGCGGCGACCGCCAGCTCGGCCTCCAGCTTCTCGCGCATCAGCTCCACCGGTGCGGGCTGCCCCGTCCATAGCGCGAAAGCCGCCGCCCCCTGGTGCAGCAGCATCAGCTCGCCGTTCTGGGTTGCGCACCCGGCGGCCGCGGCGTCGCGCAGGAGCCGCGTCTGGGGTGGGTTGTAGATGAGGTCCAGGACCAGCAGGTCGCTCGGCAGCAGCTCGGCCGGGATCGGGCTGACGTCCCCCGCCAGCCCCACGGACGTGGCATTGACGAGGACGCGGGCGCGAGCGAGCTCCGCCTCGATGATCGACTCGTGCCAGGGCATCGCCCGCAGCTCCATGTGGGCGGCGCTGCGCCCGAAGAACTTCACCAGGGCCTCCGCGCGGTGGAGGTGCCGATTGAAGACGACGATGCGCTGGAATCCCTCGGTTACCAGCCCGTGGACCACGGCCCGGGCGCCGCCGCCGGAACCCAGGATGACGGCCTGGCGCGGCATCTTCTGCTTGCCGACCAGCCGGTCGAGCGCGACGCGGAAGCCCGGCACGTCCGTGTTGTGACCGACGAGCTTGCGGCCCTCCTTCGTGATCGTGTTGACCGCGCCGGTCGCGTGGGCCTCCTCCGTAAGGCGATCCATCAGCGCCGCGACTTTCTCCTTGTGCGGGATCGTCACGTTCGCGCCCAGGAAATCGTCGCCGCGCAGCTCGGCGACCGCGTCGGCCAGCTCGGCCGGCGCCCGGTCCCAGAGCTCGTAGGTGGCCGGGATTCCCAGGGAATCCAGGGCCGCCTGGTGCATCGCGCCAGACAGGGAGTGGCCCACCGGATGGCCGATGAGCACGATCCGCTTCGTCATGCGCGCACCCTTTCCAGGTCGTCGAAGAAGCCCGGGTAGGAGACGTCGGCCGAGCCAGGTTGCCCGACGAGCGTGGTCCCTTCCGCGATGAGGCCCGCGACGGCGAACGTCATCGCCAGGCGGTGGTCGTCATGGCTGGCAACCGCCGCGCCTCGGAGCGCGCGGCCACCCTCGATCTCGATCTCGTCTCCGTCCGCCCGGATCCGGGCTCCGAGGGCCACGAGCCCGGCGACGATCCCGGCGACGCGGTCCGATTCCTTGTGGCGCAACTCCCCGATGCCCCGGATCCGGCTGCGACCGGACGCAACCGCGGCGGCGAGGCAGAGGATGGGGATCTCGTCGATCGCTCCGGCGACCTCGGCGGGATCCACGTCGATTCCATGAAGTGAGCTGCTCCGGACGGCGAGATCGGCGATCGGCTCGCCGGACACCCCGCCCGCGCCGGTCCCGACCGGCCGTTCCTCGATCTCGGCGCCCATCCGGCGCAACAGGTCGATGATCCCACGCCGCGACGGGTTCGTCCCGACATTCCGGAGGAGCAGGTCCGCGTCGGGGTGGATGACCGCCGCCACCAGCCAGAATGCCGCACTCGACACGTCGCCAGGGACCCGTTCGTCCAGCGGCAGGACCGTCGCCGGCCCGGCGATCTCGTGGAGGGCGCCACCGTCGTCGAGGAGCTCGGTGCGGACGGAAACGCCGCGGGCGCGCAGCATGCGCTCCGTGTGGTCGCGCGTGGGCAGCGCCTCGCGCACCGCCGTCGTGCCCGTGGCGGCCAGCCCGGCGAGCAGCACGCATGACTTCACCTGGGCACTCGGGACCAGCGTGACATGCTCGATGGCGCGGAGCGTCGTCGAGCCGGTGATGGCGAATGGCGCCAGCGTCGTGCCGGCACGTCCGGCGATCGTGGCCCCCATCGCGACAAGGGGCGCCGCAACGCGTGCCATCGGTCGGCGGCGCAGCGACTCGTCCCCGTCGAGGACGGCAAAGCCCGGCAACCCGGCCAGGATGCCCGCCACCAGGCGGAACGTCGTCCCGGAGTTGCGGCAGTCCAGGATCCCGGCCGGTTCCACGAGGGCGGCGCGTCCCGGCGAGACCACGCGGTAGTCCACGCTGCGTGCATCGCCGCCGAGCCGCGTCACGCTGGCTCCGAGGGCGGACGCGACGTCGGCGGTCGCCCGCACGTCGCGACCGTCGCCCGCGCCCGTGATCCGGCTCTCGCCCGCGGCGAGCAGCGCCAGGAGGAGCGCCCGGTGGCTGATCGACTTGTCGCCGGGCAGCCGGATCTCGCCCCGCAACCGGCGCGCGGGGCGCACGGCCACCCTCTCCGCGACGGGCGCGCCGAGCACGGCCGGCCTCAGTCCTTCGAGCCGGCGGCGGAGATCGCGCCGCCGCGGGGCGCATGGAGCGGAGCGGCCTGCGCGTGGACCGGCCGGGCGGCCGCGACGAGCGCGGCGAACTGGTCCAGCGTCACGGACTGGTCCCCGTCGGAGAGTGCCTCCTCCGGGCGCGGGTGGACCTCGATCAGGAGGCCATCTGCCCCGATCGCGGCCGCTGCCAGCGAGAGCGGCGCCACCAGCCAGCGCTTGCCGGTTGCGTGCGACGGGTCGATGATCACGGGCAGGTGCGTCAGCTCGTGCAGGAGCGGCACGGCCGCGATGTCGAGCGTGTTGCGCGTGGCGGTCTCGAAGGTCCGGATGCCCCGCTCGCAGAGGATCACGTTCGGGTTGCCGCTCGACATCACGTACTCGGCGGCCATCAGCCACTCCTCGATCGTGCCGGACAGGCCCCGCTTGATGAGCACCGGCCGTCCGGTCTTGCCCACCGCCATGAGCAGCGAGTAGTTCTGCATGTTCCGTGCGCCGATCTGGAGGATGTCGGCGTACTCGGCGACGGGCTCCACCTGGCCGGGCTCCATCACCTCGGTGATCACCGGCAACCCGGTCCGCTCGCGAGCCTCGGCCAGGAGTCGCAACCCGTGGAGGCCCAGGCCCTGGAACGAGTAGGGGCTCGTGCGCGGCTTGAACGCGCCGCCGCGCAGCACGTCGGCGCCGGCAGCCGCGACCGCGTCGGCGGTCTCGAACAGCTGTTCCCGCGACTCGACGGCGCATGGGCCGGCCATGATCGCGAGCGAGCCATCCCCGATCCGGACGTCGCCCACTTCTACCACGGTGTCCTCGGGGTGGAACGCCCGCGAGGTCAGCTTGAACGGGCGGTTGGTCCGGCTCACGGACGCCACGCCCGGAAGGGAGGTCAACCGGGCGCCGAGGCGGTCCAGCCGGGCACCGCCCTCACCGAGCACGGCGATCACCGTGCCGGCCGCACCCCGGTTCTCGTGGGGCGTCAGCCCCTCGTCGAGGATCAGGCTGCGGACGGCATTGAGGGCTTCCTCGCTCGCTCCGAGCGACATGACGACGAACATGTGGCCTCGCCTCGCGTCCCGAGCTTGTCGTGCCGGACAGGAAGTGCCGGAAAAAGAAAAAAGCAGAGGCGTGCGACCCCTGCTTCCACCCGGCACGAGCCGTGCCTCGGAGCCTACGCCCCGCGGACGGTCATGCCGGGTCCATAAAGAGGAAGTGGTGCGCCTGCACGGTGCCCGGACGATAGCGGCCGCCGACCGACCCTGTCAACGCGGGGACACGTTCACCCAGCCGTGGGCAGGCTCTTCGGTGCTCCGCTCGCAGCCGCGGGGCCACTGCTCGCGGCAGCGGCCGGACGTCTGCTAGAATCCGCCGGCCGTGGGCCCGGAGAGGTCGCATAGAGGCCTAGTGCAGCGGTTTGCTAAACCGCCAGGTGGGGTAACCTGCCTCGAGGGTTCGAATCCCTCCCTCTCCGCCACCATCGTGCGCCCGTAGCTCAGCGGATAGAGCGCCAGGTTGCGGACCTGGAGGTCGTGGGTTCGAGTCCCGCCGGGCGCGCCACCTTTTGAGCACGAAACGGTCGATTCCGACTACCGGCGCGCCCGTCACTGGTGCAGGTTGCGGGCCGCCACGAAGCTCAGGCCGTGCTCCGTCAGCGCCCGCGCCGTGTGGTTCGTCGCGTCGAGCTTGTCCATGAAGTTGAGCGCGAGGCTCTCCCAGTCGCCGCTCGCGATGACCTCGGACTTCTCGCGGAAGTAATCCAGGATGTCCGAGGGGTGTGGTCGCGCCCCGTCCACCGCCGGGTCGCCCCCCTCGTGCTTCGCCGAGATGTTCGGCACGTGGTCCGCCAGCGCCATGAGCTCCTCGCGGCGGTCGTACGGCTGCAGGACGATGCTCCTCCACGTCTCGGTGATGTGGTGCTCGAAGCGGACGATGTCCTCGAAGCCGAGCGCCCGCCGGATCTCGGCCGTGATCTCCAGCGTCTCGTTGTTCACCGAGTTGCCCCAGTTGAAGCCGACGAGCGGCGTCGTGCCGTCGTCGCGCGCGAAGAGCTTGGCCCCGATGAGGGTCCACATCCCGGCGTACGGGTTGTCGTTGCCCATGAAGACCGAGATCTTGAACTCGATGTCCACGCCAAGACGGTGGAGGAGGTAGCCCGCCAGCACGGTCCCGGGGTTGATGTTGAGGACCTGGCGCACGCCGTACTCGGTGTAGTAGTGGAGGAACTCGTCGAGCCACTGGAGCACGTGGTCGTTGGGCTCGCCGATCCCGCCGAAATAGCCGGTGATCGTGGCCGGGCCGCCGAGGTGGATGTTCGAGCCGTCGGTGCCCTTCGTGTCGAGCGTCTCCACGTAGCTGGCGCCGATGATGTGCATGGCCGCCGCGATCGCCGGGAGGTCGCCGTCGGCCTCCTGCTCCTTCATCCGGCGGACCTGGATCCAGCGGGCGGGCATGAGAGAGCGCTCGGCGATCGCCTTTCGTGCCGCCGCGATGACCCACGGGAAGTACTGGAGGGCGCTCACCTCCAGGGTCACCGCCATGTCGTCGCGGAAGGCCGTGGTGTCCGCTCGCGGGCCGAGGACCCCCCGACGGTAGTCGGCGACGCCGACGAATGCGCCCCGGTCACGCTCTCCGGCGAGCCAGTCCAGGTCGGCGAGATACTTGGGGTGGGCGGCCCCGACGCGGTCGAGGAGCGCCGGCAGCTCGGCGGCGGCCCAGGCCTTGCGGTTGATCTCCTCGGGGGTCCCGTAGCGAGCGATGACGGCCAGCACGTCGTTGACGACCCGCGAATCTGGGTCAAGCAGGAACGCGTTGAGGTCATCGAGCCGCTCGCTCGGGATCGCGAGCCTCCGGCGGAGGTCGGCGGTCATCTCGCTCTCCAGCCCGGTCATCCGAGCAGTCTCACGAGTTCGTCGTACTCCTCGTCCTTGATGCCGAACCAGTTGTCCGGCTGGGGGAAGGTCCGGGCCGTCACCTCGTCCACGTACGCGGTCAGGCCATCTCGGATCACCGCCCCGGCGTCGGCGAAGACTTTGGCCATGCGCGGCTTGAACTTCGGGTAGAGGGCAAACGCGTCGTGGTAGATGAGCAGCTGGCCGTGGGCGTCGGGCCCCGAGCCCAGGCTCATGATGATGCAGTGCTTAGCCCGCTCGGTGATGAGCCGGCAGACGCGGTCGGGCACCAGCTCGAGGAGGATGCAGAACGCGCCGGCCTCCTCGAGCGCCTGCGCGTCGTCGACGATCTTCTTCGCCTGCGCGGCGCCCTTGCCCTGGAGCCGGAAGCCGCCGAGCGCGCTGACGCTCTGCGGGGTCAGGCCAAGGTGACCGATGACCGGGATCCCCGCCCGGGCGATGCCCGCCACCCGGTCGGCCATCTCCGCGCCGCCCTCGAGCTTGACGGCGTCGCAGCCGGCCTCGGCCATGAACCGGCCGGCGTTCCGGATCGCGGACTCCACGCTGGGCTGGTAGCTCATATAGGGCATGTCGCCGACGAGCCAGGCGGTGGGCGCCCCGCGGCGCACCGCCGCGGTGTGGCGGATCATGTCCTCCATCGTCACCGGCAGGGTGCTGTCGAAGCCGAGCATCGTCATGCCCAGGCTGTCCCCGACGAGGATCATGTCGATGCCGGCCTGCTCCTGGAGGTGGGCGGTCGGGTAGTCGTAGCAGGTCAGCCAGGTGATCGGCGTGCCCTCGGCCAGCTTCGCGAACAGCGCGGGCAGGGTGACCTTCTTCCGCTCGGACACCGTGGCCTCCTCTCGTGGACTGCCGCGGCGCGGCAGCGTCACCGCCGGATCATATTCCGGGCGCGCCGCGGTTTTGGGGACGTTCCGTTGCGCCTACACTCCAGCCAATGCCGGAACGTTCTCAACCGCGCAACGGTGTTCTCGGCCTCGGCACGATGGGCGGGGCCATGGCAGCCTACATCGCCCGGGCCGGGTTCCCGCTCGCCGCCTGGAATCGGACTGTCGCGCTTCACCTTATGGATCTCGGGAGCGCGCTGGACGTGGTCTGCGAATCGTGTGCCGTCCTGCCGATCGCGGCCCTCGCCGCCCAGCTGGGGGCCCGCCCCGTCGCGACGGGCCATGCGGACGACGACATGTCAACCCTCGCGCGTGCGATCCGCGGGCTGTCCGGCCTACAGAGATGATCGGCATCGACCGTGGCAGGGTAGGCTGACGCAATGCACTACGAGCTGTTCATGGGCGCCGCGCTCGCCGAGGCCCGGACCTCGGTCGAGAAGGGCGAGCGCCCCCGGGGAGCCGCCGCCGTCCTCGACGAGGCCCTGGTCGCCAGCGGCCACGAGGAGGTCGCGGCTCGCATGGACCCGACGGCCCACGCGATCATCGTGACCCTGCGCGAAGCGGCCGGGCGGCTCGGAAGGACCTCGCTCGCGGGCGTGACCGTCTTCGCGCTCGTGGAGCCGTGCGCGATGTGCGTCGGCGCGCTCCTGGAGTCGGACGTGGACTGCCTCGTCTTCGCGGTCCCGAACCCCGCCGCTGGGGCGGCCGGCTCGGTGATCCAGCTGGCGGACCATCCCGCGCTCTCGCGCCGGATGGACCTCGTCTCGGGAATACTTCGCGCCGACGCCGCGGACCTGCTCGCGGTTGCGACAGAGGCCTGAGGGCCTCGCGCGGACCCGTCGAGCGCGCGGCTTGCGGCTGGATCCCCGGCGCCCCCGCCTTTGGTATCCTCTCGCCCGGAGAGGTGTCCGAGTGGTTGAAGGTGCCGCTCTCGAAAAGCGGTGTGCGCAAGCACCGTGGGTTCGAATCCCACCCTCTCCGCCACGCCACTCGCACCCGACCCGCCGGCCTCCGCGCCGACACGCCCGCGGAGAGGTCGCCTAGAGGCCTAGGGCGCCGCACTGGAAATGCGGTATGGGGCAACCCATCGAGGGTTCGAATCCCTCCCTCTCCGCCACCGCCCTCGCAGGGCCATCGATGCCCGCCACGCGGGCCCCGCGTCACGCCCTCGTGGGGATGGACTCGTCGACGGCGCGGGACGTGATCACCGGCCGCCGATCGCGTCGCCGGAAGAACCCGATGCGCGGGCGGCACGCCACGCGCCGACGGCGTCTGCCACCCGCCCGCGCAGAGCCGTAGGCTCTCCCGGGCCCCCCTGCTATGATCCGGCTGCCGTGCTAGGCGGGGAACTAGCGGTGCCCTGTACCTGCAATCCGCTCTAGCAGGGCTGAATTCCCCCCCGAGGTCCTCGTCTTCGAGAGCCGCCGGCGCGAACGGCGCCGAGGATCGGGTCCCGCGCAGCGACGACACGCGAACCGCGTCAGGTCCGGAAGGAAGCAGCGCTAAGCGAGGCTCGTTGGGTGCCGCGGCCAGGCCTGGTCTGAGCCGATCACGTCGGTGGGCGCGGGGACGGCTTGATCGACGGGGGGTGCACGGCAAACCTTCTTTCTGTCGCCGCGACCCGGATCGGGAGCCCAGTGAGCGAGAGTCCCACGCATCAGGCGCTCTACCGGCGCTGGCGGTCCCAGCGCTTCGAGGACATCGTCGGCCAGGACCCGGTCGTGACCACGATTCGGAATGCGCTGCGGACCGACCGGACCAGCCATGCGTACCTGTTCGTTGGGCCGCGGGGGACCGGCAAGACGTCCCTCGCGCGGATCCTCGCCAAGGCGATCAACTGCCCGAACGTGGCGGACGGCGAGCCGTGCGACGCCTGCCCCTCGTGCGACGCGATCCGCGAGGGTCGGGCGCTCGACGTCGTCGAGCTCGACGCGGCGTCGAACAACCGTGTCGACGACATCCGCGAGCTCCTGCCGCGGATCTACACGGCGCCGGCGGATCTTCCGACCAAGGTCTTCATCGTCGATGAGGTCCAGCGCATCACGCAGGGCTGGGACGTCCTCCTCAAGACGCTCGAAGAGCCTCCGCCGCACGTCCTGTTCGTCTTCTGCACCACGGACCCCAGCCAGATCCGGCCGGCGGTCCTGTCGCGCGTCCAGCGCTTCGACTTTCGGCCCCTGCCACCGATCCTGATCGAGGGAAAGCTGCGCCGGATCCTCGAAGCCGACGGGCGCGCCGCCGAGCCGGAGGCCGTCGCGCTCGTCGCCCACCTCGCCGACGGCGGGATGCGCGACGCCGAGTCGATCCTCGACCAGCTCCTCTCCGGCGGAGGTGACCTGCTCACCGCGGACGCGGTGCGCGACCTGCTCGGCCTCGCGGACGGTGACTCGGTCGCGAACTTCGTGACCGCGCTCGTGACTGGCGACCCCGTTGCCGGGATCGCGCTCCTCGATGCCCTGGAGGACCGCGGGCGTGATCTTCGTTCGTTCATGGACCAGGCCATCGATGCGCTCCGCGCGGCGCTTCGGGGCGCGCTCGCGGGGACCCCGGGCATGGGTCCGCTAGCGGGCCTCGGCGCCCCAGCGCTGGTCGCTGCGGCACGACGCCTGGCCGTGATCGACCCGGCGAGCGCCGCCCCCGGTGGCCTGCGTTTCCAGCTGGAGCTGGCCTTGCTCGAGACGGCCCCGTCGGGTGCGCAACGGGCGGCGACACAGATCCCTGACCGGGCGCCAGTGCTCGCGACCGCGGTCCCGACGCCGCCCCAGGCTCTTCCGCAGCCGGCTGAGATCAAGGCGGCTGGTGCCGCGATCCCGTCCGGAGAACCGGGCGTTCCGCCGGTCGCGTCCGCGATCCCGCCGGTCGCGCCCACCGTCTCGGACCCGCGTCCGCTCCGTGCCCCGCCCGGATCGCCCGTGCCGGCGTCCGCCGCCGGATCCGACGAGCCGCTCGTCGAGCTCCGCCGCCGCTGGCCCGAGATCGTGGCGCTGATCAGCCGGCATCCCCCAACGAAGCCGCTCATCGAGGCGTGTCGGCCACTGGCGGTCGACGGGACGGTGGTCACGCTGGGGTTCCCGGAGAGCCAGCTCTTCCTGCGCGACGTGGCCGACAGGCGCCGCCCGACCCTCGAGGAGGGCCTCTCTCGCGTCCTGGGCCGCCCGGTCGCCGTCCGGTGCGTCGCGACCAACGTCGAGATGGATATCACACCGCCGGCCGACCCGGAAGGCACCGCGGTGATCGCCGCGGCGCGGGCCGTGTGGGGCGACGAGCTCGTCGGCGTTCGCGAGGTCGACTGACGGGCTTGGTCCGCGCGGGCCCTGCGCGCCTCGGCGCGATGTCGCAGACTCTGGCCACGAGCGGTGCGCCGTGCGGCGGACAACGGAGGATGGGATTCGGATGAGCTTCGGCAATCTCCAGAAGATGGCCCTGCAGATGCAGGAGAACATGCAGCGCGTCGAGGAGGAGCTGGCAGCGGCCGTCCTGGAGGGAACGGCCGGTGGCGGTGTCGTCCGCGCCGTGGTGACTGGCAAGCAGCACCTCGTGCGCGTCGAGATCGACCCGAGCGCGGTGGATCCGGCGGACGTGGAGATGCTCCAGGACCTGGTCGTCGCGGCCGTCAACGACGCCCTGCGGGCGGCCCGGGAGCTCAGCGAGTCAAAGATGGCCGCCGTGACAGGTGGCCTCCGCCTGCCGGGGATGTAGGCGGGCGGCGCGAATGCCCTCTGTCGTCATCGAGCCGGTTGCACGCCTCATCGAGGCATTCTCGCGGCTCCCCGGGATCGGCCCGAAGACGGCCCAGCGCCTCACCTACCACCTGCTCCGGGCACCGGACGCGGAGGCGCGGACGCTCGCGTCGGCACTCGTGGCCGTTCGCGATGAGGTCGTCTTCTGCACGATCTGCTTCAACATCAGCGACGCTCCCACGTGCCCGATCTGCCGCGACGGATCGCGCGACGGCCGCCGCCTGTGCGTCGTCGAGGAACCGCTCGACGTCCTCGCCATCGAGCGCACGGGCGAGTGGCGCGGTCGGTACCACGTGCTCAATGGGGCCATCAGCCCGATGGACGGCATCGGCCCGGAGCGACTGCGGATCGCCGAGCTCCTCGAGCGCGCCGTGACCGCCCAGGTGGATGGCCAGCCCCTCGAGGAGGTCATCCTCGCAACCAACCCGTCGCTGGAGGGAGACGTCACAGCGGCCTACATCACGGAGCGGCTCGAGGGACGGGTCGGAATCATCACCCGGCTCGCGCGGGGCCTGCCGGTCGGCGGCGATCTCGAATACGCGGATGAGATCACGCTGATCCGGGCGTTCCAGGGCCGTCGGGCGGTCTGAGTCGTGAGCAATCTCGTCTTCGAGATCCTCCTTCGCCTTGCCAAGGCGGGAGCCGCGCTCGCTGTCGGAATCCTCGTCTACCTGGTCGCCACGGGCCCGCTGGCGGCACCGGGATCGCCCGAGCTGGCGCTGCTCGCCTGGCTCTCCGGCGCCGCTTTCATCCTCCTCGTGGAGTCCAGCCCGATCTGACGGCTGCCGGCGACGTTCCAGCCGTCCGCGAGCCGTTTGACACTCCCTCGCGGGGCCGGTACCATTCGCCGAGTTGCCCCGCCCCCGGGTGAGTCCCGAGCGATCGGAGACCCCGAGGCCGGCTGGGTTGCTTGACACCAGGGACGTGAACCACCACAATCGGTGGTCGCGCCCGCTGCTCGGGTGAGACCGAGTTGCCTCGTGGGTGGCACCTTAACAACTGAAGAGTGGCAGGAAATCCGGAAAACGGATGTGCGAGCGGTCAAACCCTGCGATGTCAGTCACGGCGCAAGCCGTGCAAACCTTCGGAGAGTTTGATCCTGGCTCAGGATAAACGCTGGCGGCGTGCATGAGACATGCAAGTCGAACGGACGAGTGGGCTTGCTCACTCGTTAGTGGCGGACGGCTGAGTAACGCGTAGGTGACCTGCCC
>JADGQG010000051.1 GCA_017882025.1 Chloroflexota bacterium | reverse complement strand
GACGGGGAGGGCGATCGCGACCCGCGCGACGCTCGAAGAACCGGAGGTCCGATTGCCGGAGCCGTTCCGGCGGCGGCGCTGCCGTCGGGCAAGGCTGGTCTGCATGGCGTCCTTCACGATAGCATAGGTGGCATGAGTTCCCGACCAGTGCCCCAGGCCAGCTTCGACGTGCCCGCGCCGGAGGGTGTGACGCCGTGAGCGCGACGCGCCTTGCCGGCCTGCTGCCCGACCTGCGCTGGCGGGGCCTGGTCCACGCGACCACGGATGGGCTCGAGGCGCGCCTCGCGTCCGGTCGGCCGCTCCGCGCATACATCGGCTTCGACCCCACGTTTCGCTCGCTCCACGTAGGGCACCTGATCCCGATCTTCGCGCTCGTTCGGCTCCAGCGCTTCGGTGGTCAGCCGGTGGCGGTCGTCGGTGGCGGCACCGGGATGATCGGTGACCCGTCCGGCCGGTCGGCGGAGCGGCCACTGCTGGACCGCTCTGCGATCCAGGCCAATGTCCGCGCGATCCACGATCAGCTCGCGCACTACCTCGACTTTGCGCCGGGCCCCACGCAGGCGCTCCTGGTCAACAACCTGGACTGGCTCGGGGACGCCCGGCTGCTCGACTTCCTGCGCGACATCGGCAAGCACTTCACGGTGCCCTACATGCTGGCGAAGGACTCGGTCCAGGTTCGGATGGAGAAAGGGCTCTCGTTCACGGAGTTCAGCTACATGCTGCTTCAGGCCGCCGACTTCCTGCACCTCTATCGCTCCTACGGAGTGGAGCTCCAGTGCGGCGGCGCGGACCAGTGGGGCAACATCACCGCGGGCCTCGAGCTGATCCGCCGGACCACGGGCCCGCGGCGCCCGGACGCCGACGGCCAGCCCGAACCGGCCCACGGCCTGGCCTACCCGCTGCTCCTCAACCCGTCCGGCGCGAAGTTCGGCAAGAGCGAATCCGGCGAGTCGATCTGGCTGGACCCGGCGCTCACCTCGCCGTATCGCTTCTACCAGTACTGGCTCGACGCGGAAGATCGGGACGTCGGGACGTACCTGCGCTGGTTCACGCTCTTCGATCGTGTGCAGATCGAGGAGCTCGAGGCCGAGCTGGCCGCGCACCCGGAGCGGCGTGGCGCGCAGCGGGCGCTCGCGCGCGACCTGACCGAGCGCACGCACGGGCGCGGCGCCGCCGAACGGGTGGCCCGCGTCAGCGAGCTCCTCTTCGGCGGGGACCCAGCGGCGGCCGACGCCCAGACCCTGGCGGACCTGGCTGCGGAGATCCCGGCGGCGCCGTGGCCGGAAGGCGAGCCCATCGATCCGGACCAGCCCGGGCTCGACCTCGTGGCGGTGCTGATCCTCGCCGGGACGGCGGCCTCGAGGAGCGAGGCGTGGCGCCTCGTGGAGCAAGGGGGCGTCCACGTGAACGGCCGGCCGGCCCGGGATCCCGAGGAACGCTTCACCGCAGACGACCTGCTCGCAGGCCGCTTCCTGCTCGTGCGGCGCGGGAAGCGGGACCAGCGGGTGCTCGTGCGCGGACAGGAGAGGGCGTGATCGAGGTGGCTCGCGGCCATATCCAGGTGATCGCCGGCTGCATGTTCAGCGGGAAGACCGATGAGCTGCTGCGGCTCCTCAGGCGCGCCGAGATCGCCCGCCGGCGGATCCTGCTGGTCCGTCCGACGATCGACGACCGGACGGAGGCCGAAGTGGTGCGCAGCCGCTCCGGTGCCGCGTACGGCTCCACGTCGGTCAGGGACCCCTCGGAGATCGAGACGCTGGCCAAGGATGCCTGGGCGGACATGATCGCGATCGAGGAGGCCCAGTTCTTCCCTGCAAGCCTCGTCCCGATCGTGGAGCGGCTGGCAGACGCCGGGCGGACGGTGATCCTGTCCGGCCTGAACACCGACTTCCGCGGCCGCCCGTTCGGGCCGATGCCGGAGCTGATGGCGATCGCGGACGGCATCACGTCGCTCACGGCGATCTGCACGGTCTGCGGCGACGAGGCGACCCGGACGCAGCGGTTGATCGACGGCCGGCCCGCCGGCGCCGACGAGCCCGTCGTGGTCGTTGGCGGTCTCGCCTCGGAGATGCCGACGCCCCGCCGGGAGACGTACGAGGCGCGCTGCCGCGCCCATCACGAGCTGCCCTAGCGTTCGTCACGGCCCGCGTCAGCGCGCGCGCGTCAACCGCGGTGGCGCTGGCGGAGCCGATCGATCACGGCCGACGGGGGGAGGCCGCGCTCGGCGAGCAGGACCAGGGCATGGTAGAGCAGGTCGGCCGCCTCGCCGGCGAGCGCTGCCCGGAGTGCCGTCCGGTCGAGGCCCGCCGCTTCCGCGACGGCGTCGTCCTTGGCGGCCATGAGGACCTCGGTCGCCTCCTCGGCCACCTTGCGCGCGGGGCCGTCCACGCCGGACGAGAGCAGGCGGACCGTGTACGAGCCGGCCGGCCGGGATGCGGCCCGGTCGGCGATCGTCGCCCAGAGCGTCTCCAGCCAGTCGAATCCCTGGACGGCACGAAAGGGCTGGGGCGATGCCGACGCGGCCGGGAGCAGCCGGCCGGGCGGCGCGCCGTCCGGGTCGAAGCAGCTTCGGGTGCCCCGGTGGCACGCGGGACCGACCGGCTCGACGGTCGCGAGGAGCGCGTCGCCGTCGCAGTCGAGCGCGAGGCCGCGCAGGCGGAGGACGTTGCCGCTGGTCTCGCCCTTGCGCCAGAGGCGTCCGCGCGAGCGCGAGAAGAAGTGGACCTCGCCGGTGGCAAGCGTCGCCGCGAGCGCCTCCACGTTCGCGTGGGCAAGCATGAGGATCCGGCCATCGGCGGCGTCCTGGACGACGACTGGAACGAGGCCGTCAGGTCCCCAGCGCACGCGATTGACGTCCGTCGCGGGACCCGCGGGGGAGGTCGGATCCGAGGCGCTCATCTGGCGGTACCGATCGCGAGGCGGACCGGGATCCCAGCCGCGGCCATGACCGCCTTGACGTCGGCGATCGAATGGCGGTGCCGGTGAAAGATGGAGGCGGCGAGCACCGCCGAGGCGCCTCCATCGCGGACGGCCGCCACGAAGTCCTCGGGACCGGACGCGCCGCCCGACGCGATCACGGGGACGTGCACGCGGTCGGTGATCGCCCGGAGCAGCGGGGTATCGTAGCCGGCACCCGTTCCGTCGCGATCGATCGAGGTCACCAGGAGTTCCCCGGCCCCGGCGGCGACGGCCCCCTCGGCCCAGGCGAGGGCGTCGAGGCCCGTCGCGTCGCGACCGCCCTTGACGACCACCTCCCAGCCCCCGGTCGGATCGTCGGGGCCGGCCCGGCGGCGGGCGTCGATCGCGACGACCACGGCCTGGCTGCCGAATCGCCGCGCGCAGCGCCGGACGAGGCCCGGGTCGCGGACCGCGGCCGTGTTGAACGACACCTTGTCCGCGCCGGCGCGAAGGACATCGTGCATCTCGGTCACGCTCCGAACGCCACCCCCCACGGTGAGCGGCACGAACGCGCGCCGGGCCGTGCGCTCCACGACCTCGAGGAGCGTGCCGCGACCGTCCGGGGCGGCGTCGATGTCGAGGAAGACGATCTCGTCGGCACCTTCCACGGCGTAGCGTTCGGCGAGCGTGGGCGGGTCGCCCTCGTCGGTGAGGTCAACGAAGCGGGTGCCCTTGACGACACGGCCGTTCGCGACGTCGAGACAGGGGATGACGCGCACGCGGAGCATCAGCGGGCGAGCACGGGGACGTGCGTCCGGTCTGACGCCGCGCCGGCAGCCTGGGCAAGCCCCACGAAGTTGGCGAGGAGCCGCAGGCCGTCGCGGCCGCTCCGCTCGGGATGGAACTGGACGCCGGCGAGCGACGCGCGCGCGATCGCGGAGACGAACCGGCCGCCGTGGGTCGTCTGGGCAAGGATCACCCCGTCCGCGCCCGGCCCGGGGGCCGCTGCGTAGGAGTGGACGAAGTAGAAGTCGGCGTCCTCCTCGATCCCGGCAAAGAGCGGGTGGACGCGCTGACGTTCCACCTGGTTCCAGCCGATGTGCGGCAGGCGCGGCGCATCGGAGAGGCGGACGGTCCGTCCGGGCAGCACGCCCAGCGTGACGGCGCCGTCCTCGTCGCTGCCCTCGAAGAGGAGCTGGAGGCCGAGGCAGATGCCCAGGAAGGGCCGACCGGCCGCGATCCACGCCCGGATCGGCGCCTCGAGGCCGCGCCGCCTCAGGCGGGCCATGGCGGGCCCCGCCGCGCCGACGCCCGGCACCACGAGGGCATCGGCGTCGGCGAACGAGTCGGCGCGGTGCGCCAGGACCACCTCGGCACCGGCCGCGGAGAGCGCCTGCTCGATGCTGACGAGGTTGCCTGCCCCGTAGTCGACCACGGCGATTCGCGTCATCCCAGGCTTCCCTTCGTCGATGGGACGGCGCCGGCACGGCGCGGATCCTCGGCGACCGCCGCCCGGAGCGCGCGGGCGAGCGCCTTGAAGGCAGCCTCGGCGAGGTGATGATCATTCCGGCCGGTCCCGCGCAGGTGCAGCGTGGTCCCCGACGTCCGCGCGAACGCCTCGAGCGCGTGCTCGACGAGCTGGGTCGGCAGGGCCCCGACGCGCTCGCCCCGGAACGGCAGGTCGACGACCGCGTATGGGCGCCCACCGACGTCCACGACCGCGGTCGCGAGCGCCTCGTCCATCGGGACTGACGCCTCCCCGAAGCGAACGATCCCGGCTCGGTCACCGAGCGACTCGGCGAGCGCGGCGCCGAGGACGATCGCAACGTCCTCGACCGTGTGGTGCTCGTCGACCTCGAGGTCGCCCGTGGCGCGTATGGCGAGGTCAAAGAGCCCATGGTGCGCGAACGAGCCGAGAAGGTGGTCCAGGAACCCCACCCCGGTCCGGACGTCGGCGGCCCCGGTGCCGTCGAGGTCGAGCGTGACCGCGATGTCCGTTTCGTGGGTCCGCCGGGCGACGGTGACGCGGCGTCCCTCGCGAGCCGCGACTTCGAGCGTGCCGAGAGGGGTCGTCATGGCGTGGTCTCCTGGGCGGCCGACGGGGCGGGGTGGGGGAGGGCGGGCACGATATCGGCGAGGGCCGCGATGAGGCGATCGTCCTCGGCCGGTGCGCGGATGGTGAAGCGCAGGTGATCGGCCAGCGGATGCCCCGCCCCGAACGTCCGCGGGACGAAGCCTCGCCGGAGCAGCCCGTCGGCGGCGGCGGCCGCCCGCTCGCGGTCGCCGAACGCGACCAGCAGGAAGTTCGCGACCGACGGGCTCGCCGGCGTGCCGAGGGCCGCGAACGCGGCGGCCATGCGGGCCCGTTCGGCCGAGATGCGGGAGACGTTGTCGCGGAGCGCCTCGGGGGCCCGCAGCGCCGCGGTCACGATTGCCACGGACGGGACGGAGACGGAACCCGGGGGCCGGTAGGGCTCCACCTCGGCGAGCAGCTGGCGGCGCGCGATCGCGAACCCGACCCGTAAGCCGGCGAGGGCGTACGCCTTCGACGCCGTTCGGACGACCACGAGGCGCGGATAGGCCGCCCGAAGCCCGACGAGCGACGTGCCGACGAACTCGGCGTAGGCCTCGTCGAGCACGACGACCGGCGCAACCCGGCCGTCGGCGTCGGCGAGGAGCTCTGCGAGCAGCTCGGCGATCGAGCCGGCTGGTTCCGGCAGCCCGGTCGGGTTGTTGGGGCTGCAGAGCCAGACGACGGCCGCGTCGCGGGCGGCCTCGCGAACGGCCGGCAGATCGAGGGCGTACCCGTTCGCCGCCGACCGGCGCGGCACCGGGATGGGACGTGCCGGGCGCTGCTCGGTGAGCACGCGGTACATGGCGTAGGTCGGCGTCGGGATCACGGCGCCCGCGCCGGGCGGCAGGAACGCCTTCGCGACGAGGTCAAGGACCTCGTCCGCGCCCGCACCCACCAACAGCTCGTCGCGCCCGACCCCGTAGGTCTCGGCAGCGGCGGCGACCAGGCCACCATAGTCCGACGGCGGGTACTCGGAGATCGGGCGCCCGTACGCGCCGGCCTGGAGGAGCCGGAGGGCGAAGCCCGGCGGCGCCGGCGACGTGTTGAGGTCAAAGCGCACGATCGTGGCTGGCGGGACGCCGTAGCGCTCGCTGACCTGCTCATCGGTTGCCTCCCACGCGTAGCCGGCGGGCAGGGCAGGCATCGCCGTCGTGACGGGGGTCGCGTTCATGTGATCAGCTTCTCGATGGGGAGGACCAGGACCCCGGACGCGCCAGCAGCCTTCAGGCGCGGCAGCAGATCCCACACGTCGTCGGATCCGACCACCGCATGGATTGCGATCATGCCGGCGTGCGCGAGCGGGATCACTGATGGGCTCTCCAGCCCGGGCAGGAGCGCCGCGAGGTCGGCGAGGCGATCGGCGGGCGCGTTCATCATCACGTACTTCCGCCGGCGGCCGGCGAGGACCGCGCCGAGCATCGTGTCGAGCCGGTCGATCGCGTCCGCCTCGGCGACGAGACGGGCCGGATTGCCCACCATGACCGCCTCGGACGCAAGGAGATCGCCGATCGGCCGCAGCCCATTGGTGCCGAGCGTCACCCCGCTCGAGACGAGATCAACGATCGCGTCGGCCAGCCCGAGGCGCGGGGCGACTTCGACGGCGCCGGAGAGCGGGATGACCGTGACCGGGATCCCGCGTCCCTCGAACCAGCGCCTCGTTGCCCCGGGATGGGCCGTGGCAATACGAAGGCCGGCGAGCTGCGTGATCTCGCGTTGTGGGGCATCCCGGGGAACGGCCGCCGCGAGACGGCAGTGACCGTAGCCGAGGGACCGCACGATCGGCAGGTCGGTGTCGGCCTCCGCGAGCAGGTCGCCGCCGGTGATTCCCAGGTCCGCCACGCCGTCGCGGACGAACTCGATGACGTCGTTCGTGCGGACGAACAGGATGTCGAGCGCAACGTTCTCGACGCGGCTGACGAGGCTCCGGTCGCGCTCCTCGAAGACCAGGCCGGCATCGTGGAGCAGCGCGAGCGTCGGCTCCACGAGGCGCCCCTTGTTGGGAATGGCGAGCGTCATCCGGCGCACGGAGGCGCGCTGCGCCGCCGTGCCGTGTCCCGCGGTGGCCAGCCGAATGTCGGCTGCGGTCACCGTGCGGCGCCCGGTGGCTTGACCGGTGCGACCCGGTGCCCGCCCCCCTTGGGAGAGAGTGTCGTGCTCGCCTCCGGGTACGATGCCGTACTCGCCTGGGCGCCGTCGCGGGAGCGGTCGAGCAGGAGACGGTACCCGCCTTCCCCATGGTTCAGCCACGAGGCGATCCGGGTGATCGTGGCGGTGCTCGCCCCCGTCTGGCGGCTGATCTCGCTGTAATGGAGTCCGGCGTCGAGAAGACGCACGACCGCCCAGCGCTGGGCGAGATCGCGAAGCTCCCCGAGCGTGCAGAGGTCACGCAGGAACGCGGCGGCTTCCTCGCGGGTCTCCACCTGGAGGAGCGCGTCGAGGAGCGCCTCCACGTCTCCGGAGCGCCAATCGTCGGCGCGGGACTGCATTGGTCGGTTCCTCGTGATAGTGTAGTAGCGTGCTACAACGTTATCACACCAGCAAGTGAAGGGCAAGGGAGCGTCGGCCGGCGTCTTCGAGCTCTTGCCGGCGATCGATCTCCAGGGCGGTCGTGTCGTCAGGCTGCTGCGGGGCGACTTCGGGGCGGTGACGACCTACAGCGACGATGGGCCGGCCGTCGCGGACGCATTCGTCGGGCGCGGCGCCCGGTGGCTGCACGTCGTCGACCTTGACGGCGCGCGCGATCCGCGTGCGCGGCAGACGGAACTCGTGGCCGCGATCGTTGCCCGGGTGGGGGAGCGCGCGCGGGTCGAGGTGGCCGGCGGCCTTCGCGACGAGCGTGCCGTGGATGCGTGCCTTGGGGCGGGTGCCGCGCGTGTCGTCGTGGGGACGGCCGCGCTGCGCGACCCGGCGTTCGCCGGACGCCTCGTGGAGCAGTTCGGTTCCGGGCAGATCGCGGTCGCTCTCGACGTTCGCGAGGGCCTGGCCGTGGGGCAGGGCTGGGTCCCGGGCGCGGAGGGCGTCGCCGTTGCAGACGCACTGGAGCGCCTGGCCGACGAGGGCGTTCGCATCTTCGAGGTGACCGCGATCGACCGCGACGGGACGCTCGACGGCCCCGATCTCGCGATGCTCGGGGGGCTCGTGAGACGGGCGCGCGGCGAACTCATCGCGTCCGCGGGCGTCGCGAGCGCCGCGGACATCACGGCCGTTCGGGCGCTGGGGTGCGCGGGAGCGATCGTTGGCCGCGCGCTCTACGAGGGCCGCGTCACCCTCGAAGACGCGCTGGCAGCGGCAGGCTGACGCCCGTAACCGGTCGCGAGCCCCGCGAGCCCCGCGGGGAGCCGTCAGTGTGGGCTGGACTCCTGCTCCTTGCGATGCGCCTCGATCACCTTGTCGCCGATATGTCCCGGCACATCCTCGTAGTGGTCCAGGGTGGAGGAGAACGTGCCCCGTCCGCCCGTTATCGACCGGAGCTCCGTCGCGTAGCTGAACAGCTCCGCCTGGGGGACCTGGGCCGCGATCACCTGGATCCCGTCGCCCATGACGTCCATCCCGAGCACCCGGCCGCGGTGGCCGTTGAGGTCGCGGTTGACGTCGCCCATGAAGCGCTCGGGGACCCGGATCTCCACGGCCATGATCGGCTCCTGGAGCACGGGCTTGCAGTCCATGACGCCCTTCTTGAGTGCCATCGACGCCGCGATCTGGAACGAGAGGTCGTTGGAGTCGACGGTGTGGAAGGAGCCGTCGTAGAGGGTGGCCTTGAAGTCGATGAGCGGATAGCCCGCGAGGACGCCTTCGACCGCGGCCTGCCGGATCCCCTTCTCGACGCCGGGGAAGAAGTTCTTTGGCACGGTGCCGCCGACCACGTGCTCGGCGAAGGCGACGCCGCCGCCCGGGTTCGGCTCGATCTCGATCCAGACATGGCCGAACATGCCGTGCCCGCCCGTCTGCTTCTTGTACTTGCCCTCGACCCTGGTCCGGCCGCGGATGGTCTCGTGATACGGGATCCGCGGCGTGTGGGTGGCGATCGCCGAGCCGAACTTGCGCTTGAGCCGCTCCCCGATGACGGCCACGTGCGTCTCGCCAATCGCGAGGAGCAGCTGCTCGCCGGTAGCGCTGCGCTCGACGCGCACACACGGCTCCTCTTCGAGCATTCGCCCGAGGGCCGGCCCCATCTTGTCCAGGTCGGCCTTCGTCACCGGCTCGATCGCGACCACCAGCGTGGGGTTCGGATAGACCGGCCGGTCCAGGACCAGCGGGCGCTCCTTCGAGGAGAGCGTATGGCCGGTCGCGGTGGCGGTGAGCTTGGCGACCGCCCCGATCTCGCCCGGCCGGAGCTCGCCCGTGGGCTGCTGATCCTTCCCGTGCAGGCGGAGGAGCTGGCCGATCCGCTCGTCCTCGCCCGTCGTAGCGTTCCAGGTGTGGCCCTGGCTGCGCAGCGTGCCCGAGAGGACGCGAAGGTAGGTCAGCCGGCCCACGAACGGATCCGCGGTCGTCTTGAAGACGCGCACGAGGAGTGGGCCGTCCGGGTCGGGCGCGACCTCGATCGGGTCGTTCGTCTTCGGGTCGTGCGCCACGACGGGCGGCTCCTCCGAGGGAGCCGGCAGGTAGCGGACGATGGCGTCGAGGAGGCCGCGCAGGCCGATCCCCTTCGTCGCCGAGGCGACGAGCACGGGCGCCAGGATCGAATCCCGGACCCCGCGGTGGAGGCAGGCGTCGAGCTCCGCGTCGGTGATCTCCTCGCCCTCGAGGTACTTCGTCAGGATGTCGTCGTCCGCCTCCGAGGCGGCCTCGAGGAGCTGGTCGCGCCGGGCCGCGACCTCGGCCTCCATCTCGGGCGGGATGGAGACCCCCACCTCCTGGCGGCCGTCCCAGCGGTACGCCTTCCGGTGGACGAGATCCACGTACCCGCTGAACGCCTCACCCTTGCCCATGGCGAGCTGGAGCGGGGCGATCTTGTTGCCGAACTCGGCCCGCAGCGCGTCGACGACGGCCCCCGGCTCGGCGTTCTCGCGGTCGCATTTGTTGACGACGAAGAGCGTGGCCGTCCGGTTGGCCCGCGCGAGCGAGACTGCCGTCTCCGTGCCCGCCTCCACGCCGCCCGTGGCATCCATGCAGATGAGGGCCGCGTCCGTTGCCTGGAAGCCGGCCACGACCTCCGCCACGAAGTCCGGGTAGCCCGGCGTGTCCACGAGCGTGACGACGTTGCCCTCGTCGTCGAGTGAGGCCACGCCCAGCGACAGCGAGATGTGGCGCTTCTGCGCCTCCGGTTCGGTGTCCAGGCTGGTCGTGCCGTCCTCCACCCGTCCGAGACGGGAGATGGCTCCAGTCCGGAAGAGGAGGGCCTCGGCGAGCGTCGTCTTGCCGGCGCCGGAATGGCCGGCCAGGACGACGCTCCGAAGGTGGGGGAGATCAGCGCTCTTCGTCGTCGCCATTGTCTGGGTCAACCTCACGCAGGGAGCGGGCAAACGGGTGGTCGAGACGCTCGCCCCCGTCGCCGGCCAACGTCGTGGATCGGGCGGGAGCGGGGTTTCGCCAATCATAGTCCGCTATACTTCCGCCCGATGTCCGGTCACTCCAAATGGTCCCAGATCAAGCGCCAGAAGGGCGTCAACGACGTCAAACGCGGCGCCATCTTCACGAAGATGGGCCGCGAGATCGCGGTGGCCGCGCGTGCCGGCGGTGGCGACCCGGATGGCAACTTCCGGCTCAGACTGGCGATCGAGAAGGCGCGCGCGGCGAACATGCCCGCCGAGCCGATCAAGCGCGCCATCGAGAAGGCCACCGGCGGCGGCGAGGGCGAGCAGTTCGAGGAGATCATCTACGAGGGCTACGGCCCCGGCGGCGTCGCGCTCCTCGTCGAAGCCGCGACCGACAACCGCAACCGGACCGCGGCCGAAGTGCGCTCCATCTTCACGAAGGCGGGCGGCCAGCTGGCCGGCTCCGGCGCGGTGGCCTGGCAATTCGAACAGCGCGGCGTCATCGCCGTGCCGCTGGCGGGCATCGATTCGGATGAGGTGACGCTCCTCGCGATCGACGCGGGCGCCAGCGACGTGGAGTCGGACGCGGATCCGCTCGAG
>JADGQG010000050.1 GCA_017882025.1 Chloroflexota bacterium | reverse complement strand
TGAGGTCAGCGCCTCTGAGGTCAGCCCCGGTGAGGTCGGCCGTTCCCAGGTCGACGCCTTTGAGGTCAGCTCCGATGAGATACGCCCCCCGCAAGTTGGCGCCTCTGAGGTCGGCGCCTCTGAGGTCGGCCCCGATGAGGTCAGCGCCTCGGCGGTCGATCACGTGGCGGTGGGCTTCGTCTCGCACGAGTTCACTCGTGCGTAGCAGCAGGGAATTGACGTCTCGTCGGTGTGATGCGACGTCCAGCTCCACGAGCGCGCCGGCACTCTCCTGTGTGAGGCGTTCGGTGTCGTCGAGCGCAAGGCTGAGCTCGCCGTAAAGCGGGCGGGCTCGTTGCAGCGTCAGCGCTTCGGTCAGATACCAAAGCAGCTCGTGGAGCTGCCGCATGACGGCGAACACCTCGAATGATTGCGCAGCGATCTGCGGCGTCCGCCGCCAGTCGTGTCCACCGACGGTGACCTGGGTGACCTTCTGCCCCGCGCCGAAGCAGTCGTAGACGGCGCATCCCGGGAAGCCTTCCTGTCGGAGGCGCGTGTGAATGGCGCAGCGGAAGTCCGACTGCAGATTCGGACAGGCTTGCCCAGCATCCTTGTCGATGGCGAAGTCCGCTGAGGCTGAGAAGGCCGGCGCGACACAGCACAGCCCGACGCAGCGTTCGCAGTCAGCTCGCAGGCGGAAGCGACGTGCGTCGGACAAAGGAGCGTCAGGTTCGAGTTCCTCGGACAAGTGCTGGTTTCTCCTGTCGGATTCGGAACACCGCGTTCGGTGTGCTCAGCCTGAACCTGACTTCATCGCACGGGCACCTACGTCCAGATCGTCGGCGGGCGGATCGACGCCCCGACGGATGTCGCAAGGCGCTCCAGGAGCGCCCACCAGTCGTAGCGGCTCGTCACTTCCGACGCGCGGAGCGTGACGAGCCGTTCCGGCGCCAGGAGCGTCGGGAGGACGCGATCGAGGATCCCCTCCACCTCGTCGCGGAACGCGTCGTTCGTGCTCCGTACACCATCCGCCTGGAGCTCGATGTCGGGGAGCAGCCGGACCACCAGGTCGTACGTGCAGGACCAGCTCCGGACCAGCGCCTCCACGGCATAGCGGTCGGCTCCGCCGCAGGCCCGCAGGTAGTAGGCGAAGTTGTCCATCACGCCGCGGTCCGTGACGAGGACGTCGGCCTTGCGTGCCAGCTCCAGCTCCTGCCGGATCTGCGAGACGAGGACCCAGAGCTGCGCCTCGCCGGTGGCGCCCTCGTTGATCCCGAGCGGGTTGTCGCGCACGACTTCGCGGGCCAGCTCCGCGGAGCAGCCTGCTCGCTGGACCGTGGCCGCGAACGCCAGCACGGCGCTCGTCTTGCGGATCCCGTGGGAGCCGATGAAGGCGACCTTCGCGGAGCGCGGCCAGCGCGGCGCCCCCGGGACGGGCGCGGGCGAGGCGGCGGGCTGGCGGGCGGTCCTGGCTCGGGGCATCGCCGCCAAGGGTAGGCCGCCGGGCCTCGTCGTGCGGGTCGCCCGGGGCGTCGCGCGGTCGCACCACCGCCGGCACGCAGGTCGCGGCGTCGTGCATCTGAGCCCGCGGGCCCTACGGCAGCGGCAGCCGGACCGTGCGGCGCGCCTCGCGAACCACCCGCACGAAGCTGGCCAGGTGCGCGAACGGCCGGATGTGACTGGGCTCGCCCGCATAGATCGTCCGGATCGGCACCCATGCCATGGGCCACCCCCCGCGGATGCACGTCGTGATCATCTGGACCTCGAACGCGAAACCAGTCTCGCGGCTGGCCAGGAGCGCAACCATCAGCCGTCGGTCGATCAGCCGATAGCCGGACTGGTTATCGGGGATGTCACGGCCGACGGCCCACGAGAACGCGCGGCCGCCGAGCGAGTTCGTCGCGCGCCGCGCCCGGGGCATCCGGCGGAAGTCGCGGCAGCCGATCACGAGCGCGTCGCCCGCGACCGCCCGGGCGGCCAGGAAGGCCGGGATCGTGGCCGGATCGTGCTGGCCGTCGCCATCCAGGGTGACGACCGCGTCGAAGCCCCGCTCGAGCGCCCAGCGGAAGCCGGCCCGCAGGGCCGCGCCCTTCCCCTGGTTCGGGCGCTGGATCAGCACGCTTGCGCCGGCGGCTTCGGCCTCGGCAGCGGTGGCATCTGACGACCCATCGTCGACGACGAGGACCGGCAGGTGGGCGCGCGCCTCCCGCACCACTTCTCCGATCCGCGCTGCCTCGTTGAAGGCCGCAACCAGGGCGAGAACGCGGCTACCGGGCTGGCCCCCGCCAACCACGAGCGTGTCGATGTTCCGCACGACGGACCCCCTGCGTCTCGACGCCGACGGGACGCACCGGCCGTCGGGCCGTCAGGGTACCGCGATCGGCGCGGCCCATCCATCCGCGACCCGCGACCGCTCGCGACGCGGCCGAGCGGACGCAAAGCGGCCGGTCGTCCCAGGTGGGGCGACCGGCCGCGTGTCGGCCGCCATTGGCGGCCCCGGGCAGGGCTACATCAGCCCGACGATGTGGCCCTCCGGGTCGGCGAAGAGCGCGATGGTCGTGCCCGGGGCGATCTCCGTGAGCGGCATCAGCACGCGCCCGCCCAGCTCCTCCACGCGGCGGAGCGTCGCCGCGGCATCGTCCGCATGGACGTAGAACGTGACGTGCCCCGGGCCGCCGTCGTTCGAGGCGCCGATGCCGCCTCCGACGCCCTCCCCGCCGCCATCGAACATCCCGTACCCGCCGGGGTTGTCCGTGTTGAGCTTCCACCCGAACACGTCCCCGTAGAACCGCTGGAGCGCGGGGCCGTCCTTGCCGAGCACCTCGACGTGGATCACGTGGCTTGCCATGCTGGAACCTCCGGATCGCTGTGACGGGTCCCTGTCCCCCGTTCACGAGGACGACGTGCGGCCGTGCCCGGAATCGACAACCCGGCAGCGTGAGTTTGTCGCTTCGGGGATCGACGCCCGAGCGACCCCGTCGTAGAATTTCGGGATCGGCGCTTGCTGGCCGGGAACGCGGTCGGGAATGCGACCGCGACCGGACGCGGCAATGACCGGCGCCCGGCAGGAATGGGGGGTTGCCAGATGGGCGAAGCCGATAACGTGCGCGCCGTGGAGCGCCTGGTGACGGGCCTCAACGCCAAGGACGTCGAAGTCATGAACGAGGTGTTCGTCGACGACTCGATCCTCTCCTGGCCCCAGTCCGGAGAGATCATCCGCGGCCGCGAAAACCGCCAGGGCATCTACCGGGCATTCCCCTCGCTCCCGACGATCACGCCGTATCGCACCGTCTCGTCGGGCGACCTCGTGATCTCCGAGGCCGAGCTCGACTACGGCACCGAGACGTACCAGGTGGTCTTCATCTTCGAGTGCCGCGACGGCAAGATCGTCCGCGAGACAGCCTACTGGGCGAAGCCGTTCCCGGCCCCCGAGTGGCGGGCGAAATGGGTCGGGCGCGCCTGACCGGCGCGTCCCTCGAACGTCGTGAGGCACATGAGAGGGGTGGATCCCCGTGCTCACCAAGTGTCGCGTCTACACGACCCTTCCGGACGCCGATCTCGAGCTCGCCCGGGCCTCCTACGAGAGCGCCCTGGGGTTCGCGCCGGCGTCGATCACGCCCGGCGGCGTCTTCGAGACGTACGACTTCCCCGGCTTTCGATGCCGCGACCTCCATCGGCCGGACCGGTCCGGTTGCGTCGGCCTGGTTCCGCGACAGCGAGAGCAACCACTTCGGGCTCGCCCAGCTTGACGCGGGATAGTCGCGGGCCAGGCCGGGCGTGACATGCCGGAGGACCGATGACACCGGCGAATCCGGGGACGTTGACATCCGGCCGCCCTCCATGCGCGTAGGTTGGGATGATGGCTGATGTGAGCGACGGGAACACGACCGGCCCGGCGCCGGTTCGGCTGCACCGTGCGCTGAACGGGATATGGCGCCCGGCGGTCGCCGGCGCGCTCGCCGCGGGCGTCGCAATGGCCGCAGCCGAGCTCGTCGCGGGCCTGATCCGGGGCGCGCCATCGCTGATCACCGCGATCGGATCGCTCGTGATCAGCCTGCAGCCGCCGGGCGCGAAGGACCTGATGATCCGCCTGTTCGGCACGAACGACAAGGTCGCCCTGAACGTGAGCGTGGTCGTCATCGCCCTGGTCGTCGCCGCGGCTGCCGGTGTCCTGGCCGCGCACCGCCGCTGGCTCGGGGTCGCCGTCTTCGTCGCGTTCGGGCTCCTCGCGGCCACGGCCGCACTGCGCGACCCGCTCGCGTCGCAGGCGCTCGCGGTGGGCAACGCCGGCGTTGCCGTCGCGGCGGGCCTCGTCGTCCTGCTGGGCCTCCTCCGGCTTGCCTCCCCGGCCTCGACGGCTGGCGACGGCCCGGTCGAGTCATCCGCCGAGGGCGACTGGGTCGCGGATCTGCGCACACCCGAGTGGACCCGCCGCCGGTTTCTGATCGCGAGCGCGGGGACGCTCGGCGGCGTGATCGTCGCGGGCGGCGTCGGCCGTACCCTCCTCGACGAGCAGCACGCGGACGCGATCGTGAGCTCGACGAAGATCCCCGCCCCGCTCCTCGCGGTGCCAGCGCTCGCCGCCGACCAGGCACTCACGGCCCCGGGCCTTACGCCTCTCGTCGTGCCGAATGCCGACTTCTACAAGATCGACACCGCGCTCCTCGTCCCGCGGGTGGACCCGGCCACCTGGAAGCTGGACGTCACCGGCATGGTCGCGCATCCCCTCACGTTCACCTATGACGAGCTCCTCGCGATGCCGCTCTACGAGCAGTACGTCACGATCGCGTGCGTCAGCAACCTGGTGGGTGACCACCTCGTGGGGAATGCGCTCTGGACCGGCGTGCGCCTCAAGGACGTGCTGGAGGCGGCCGGCGTCCAGCCGGGGGCGACCCAGATCGTCGGCCGCTCGGTCGACGACTTCTCGGTCGGGTTCCCGACAGCCTGGGCGATGGCGCCCGAGCGGGAACCGATGATCGCGGTCGGCATGAACCGCGAGCCGCTGCCGGCCAATCACGGCTTCCCCGCCCGTCTCATCGTGCCCGGCCTCTACGGCTACGTCTCGGCGACGAAATGGCTCGCCTCCATCGAGCTGACAACCCGCGAGGCGGTGGATGGCTACTGGGTGCCGCTGGGCTGGGCCAAGGACGGTCCGATCCTCACGCAATCGCGGATCGACGTGCCAACGAGCGGCGCCACCGTGCCACCGGGCGCCGTCGAGATCGGGGGCGTGGCCTGGGCGCCGGATCGCGGGATCACCCGGGTTGAGGTCCGGATCGACGACGGAGCCTGGCAGGCTGCCCGCATCAGCCGCCCGATCTCGAAGGCCACCTGGGTCCAGTGGGCGTTGGCGTGGACCGCCACGACCGGGCCGCACAGCCTGGAGGCCCGCGCGACGGACGGCACGGGCGACGTCCAGACGGACCAGCGCTCCGATCCCGCCCCGGACGGCGCCCGAGGCCACCACCGGATCTCCGTCACCGTCGGCTGACGACGCGGCCGATCCCCCGGATCCCGCCCCGAGCTTCGTCCCGCGCAACTTCGCTCAGTCAGCCACCGGTCGACCCGACTGCGCGCCAGGTGCGGCCCCCGTCGCGGGTCATCAGGAGGCTCGCCGTCCCGTTCGCGGAAGCCGTGATCACCACACCCTGCGTCGCAGTGGTGAAGCCCAGGTCCGCGATCGCGACGGCCCCGAGATGCGCGACGACGGCCCACGTTCGCCCGCCGTCGAACGTCGCGACGAGCACCGCGCCCGTCGCGTCGCTGCCGCCGACCACGATCACGGACTGCGACGCCGAGGCGACCTGGGCGGCCATCTGCAATGGCACCGCGGCCCCCGACTCGACGAACCTGGACCCGCCGTCGTGTGACAGGTACAGGTGGTCGCCTGTCGACGTGCCCCAGAGCCCGACGTCACAGGCCGCCGCGAGCTCGGTCGGGCTGGACGCCGCGAGGAAGGCCGGGCCAACGACGTCGGCGCAGGGCGGCTGCCAGGCAACCCAGGCGCCGTTGACGAGGCGCGCACCGCCGACGACCGTGCGGTCGTTCTCGATCAGCCAGCCGGCCACGCCGGACAGGACCAGCTGCACCGACGGGACCGGCCCGGCCCCGACCGGCACGCGGACCGCGGAGAGGCGGAAGTCGTCAGCACCGACGGGGCTCGACGCGACGCGGTAGTCCTGGCCGTCGAGGACGACCGCGTGGACCGTCCCGCGCGCGGTCTCCAGGGCGACGATCGCCGCATCCGCGGGGAGGCCGGCGATCGTCAGCCGGGCCCACGTGGCCCCGCCGTCGTGGGTGGCCCAGAGGTCGGGCCCGAAGGCCCACCCGTTGCGCGCGTCAGCGAAGCGGATCCCGCTGATTCCCGGCGCCCCCTGGTAGCCGCCGGGGACGATCGCCGCGTGGGGTGCCGAGACCGCCGCCCAGGTGCGCCCGCCATCGGCGGTCCGCCTGATCGCCGCGCACGGGGCGCCGGAGCACGAGCCCGTCCCCAGGACCCAGCCATCGTTCGGCGACACGAACGTCACCGACGCGGGGCTGAGCCCGAGGAGCGCCGTGGACGCGCTCGGCGTCGCGGGCGGCACGGGTGACGCCGAGGCGGCGGGCGAGGTGGCCGACGGCGCGGCGATCGCGAGCTCCGCGATCGCATATTCGTCGGGCGTCACGTGCGACCCAGACGTCTTGAGGAGGCAGCGTTCGATGCTCCGTGTCGGGTCCGCCTTCATGGGCCGTGGGCCGTCGCCCGGCGGTGCCACCGTCCCGAGATAGGCCACCGAGGTGCTCCCCGGCCGGGCGATCGAGAACCCGTGATAGCCGAGTCCTCCGACCGGCGGCGTGCCCGTGCCGTCGGGCAGAGCGGCCAGCGCTGCATCCACGGCCGCGGCCTCGTCGACGGTCAGCGTCCACGTCGGATCGGGTCGGCCGGAGTAGATCCCAAGCGTCACCACGACGGGTCCCGCGGGGGCGACGCTGCGGGCCGGGCTCGGAGACGCCGGGTTCGGCGAGGCCGGACTGCCGCACGCAGACGTGGCCGACGGCATGGCGGAGGCGGTCGGTGTCGCCGCGGAGGCGCCCTGCGTCGCCAGGCTCGCGGATCCGGTCGGCTGCCCGCCGGCCGGGAGGTTTCCGCCGTTCCGGCTCACGATCAACGCCGCGACGGCGATGACGACAACCGCGGCTGCCGCCAGGTTCACGGCGAGCCGGGCGAAACTGCGTAGCCCCCGGCCGAGAGCGCGTGGCGATGGCTCCCGGGACGGGATCTCGCCGATTCGCGCCGCCAGCTGGTCTGGCGCCGACCCCGCTGCGGAAGCGCGGAGCGACGCGCGCACCTCTCGCTCGAACGACTCGTCGCTCTTCATGGCCTGGATCTCCCCTCGTCTTCGGCGTCGACGGCCGCGCGAAGGATGCGCAGCGCGTAGTGGAGGCGGGACTTGACGGTGCCGGCGCCGACTCCGGTTCGGGCCGCGACCTGGTCGACGGTCAGGTCGGCATAGAACCGCAGCACGACGACCTCGCGGTGGTCGGCGCTGAGCGACCGAATGGCGAGCGCGAGAGTGTCGCGACGGGCAAGCCCGTCGTTCGCATCGGGACTGGACAGCTCGGGATCCAGCTCGACGTGGACCGGCCGACGACGCCGGGCCCGGAGGCGGTCGCGACATGCGTTCACCACGATTCGCCCGAACCACGCCTCGAACTTCGCGGGATCGCGCAGCTCCCCCAGGTGGCGCCACGCGGTCAGCGCCGCGTCGTGCGTGGCGTCCTCCGCGTCCGCGCGGTCGCCGAGGATCAGCGTCGCATAGCGATAGGCGTTGTCGAGCACGCGCCGATCCATCAGCTCGGCGAACGTCTGCGTTCGCGGGTCGTCCGTGCGCCCGATGTCGGGGTTCTGCGCCTTCACCACCGCGAGTCGCTCCAATCCGGTCACGTTCACCAGACGACCGGCGCCGGCGAAACGTTCAATTGCCGGACCAGCATGGCCGAGAAACGCCGCCGATGGCGTGGGCGGCGACCGCGCCCGCGCCGGCGATGGGCGGCGACAACGTGGCGCATCATGCTGGACGTCGCGTGGCGGCGACTCGACGGGAGGCGAGGTGCCGGGATGGGGTTCGGACGAGCAACCGCGATCGTCGGGCTGGCCCTCGGGCCGGCCCTCCTCCTGGCTGCCTGTCAGGCGACGACATTGCCAAGCGGACCGACCTCCTCGGCCCTCGCCGTGACTGCCAGCCCGACTGCCGGGCCATCGTCCACGGCCACTCAAACTCCGACGCCCACGTTCACCCCGGGGCCCAGGCCGTCGTTCACGCCGTCGGCAGGGATCTCCCACGTGGTGGTCGTCTGGATGGAGAACCGGGAATCGTCGGCGGTCACCGCGTCCACGATGCCGTACCTCTACGGCCTCTCGCAGACCTATGGACGGGCCGACGGCTTCTACGCGGTCACCCATCCGTCGCTGCCGAACTACCTCGCCTTCTGGTCGGGCTCAACGCAGGGGGTGACGGACGATGCGGATCACAACCTGGCGGCCGCGAGCCTGTCAAGCCAGATGGCCGCCGCGGGCAAGTCCTGGCGGACGTATGCCCAGGACTACCCGGCCGGGGGGTGCAGCACCGGAAGCGCGTACTCGGGTGGCGTGGACGGCCCCGGCGTCGCGGGAACGTACGCGCGCAAGCACAACCCGGCGATGAGCTTCACCTTCGTCTCTGGCAGCAGTCAGTGCGCCAATGTCCAGCCGCTCGCGAGCTTCGATCCAGGCGTGAACTTCGCCTTCGTGGCGCCGAACCTGTGCAACGATATGCACGATTGCTCTCCGGCGAAGGGTGACGCCTTCCTCAGGGCCTTCCTGCCCGGGGTGTTCACGGCGCCGGAGTGGGCGCACACGCTCCTGATCGTGTCGTTCGACGAGGGCACCACGAACGTGCATGGCGGGGGCAGGGTCTTCACGATGGTCGCCCGCCAGGGGCTCGACGGCGTCTCCTCCTCGACCATGCACGACCACTACGGATTGCTGCGAACCATCGAGGACATCTTCGGGCTTCCGTGTTTGGGCGCCTCGTGTGACGCGACGCCCCTCGCCGAGTTCCTGCCATGAGCTCGTTGGCCATCGCGCACGCCGACCGCCTCCTCGCGAATGCTTCGTGGCCGCGGGCGCCACGCTCCCTCCCAGCCCGCAGCTCCCGACGCCCCTAGAATGCGGTCACGTCCGGAGCAGGTGCGTCGCCCCGGCACACGGAGGCAGGCGATGGAATACCGCAGGTTCGGGAAGACCGGCCACGAGGTGAGCGCGATCGGGTTCGGCTCCTGGGCGATCGGTGGGTCGTGGGGCGAGGTGGACGACGAGGTCAGCCTCCGGGCGCTCCACGCCGCGGCCGACGCCGGCGTCACCCTCATCGACACGGCCGACGTCTACGGCGACGGCCGGAGTGAGCGCCTCATCGGCCGGTTCCTTCGCGAGCGCGCCGGCGAGCGCTTCGTCGTCGCCACGAAGATGGGCCGGAGCGTGCCCCAGCTGGCCGCGAACTACAACCCGGAGGCGTTCCGGCGCTGGGTGGACGGCAGCCGTGAGCGGCTCGGCGTCGACCGCCTCGACCTGGTCCAGCTCCACTGCCCGCCGATCGAGGTCTACTACCGCCCGGACATCTTTGCCGCCCTCGACGAGCTGGTGGCCGACGGGTCCATCGCCGCGTACGGCGTCAGCGTTGAGCGCGTCGAGGAGGCGCTCAAGGCGATCGAGTACCCGGGCGTCGCGAGCGTCCAGATCATCTACAACCTGGTCCGCCAGCGCCCGGCCGACCGCTTCCTGGCCGAGGCCGCCCGCCGCGACGTCGGCGTCCTTGCCCGGGTCCCGCTCGCGTCGGGCCTCCTGACCGGCTCGCTCACCCGCCAGACGGCGTTCGATCCCGGCGACCACCGCGCGTTCAACCGCCATGGCGAATCCTTCGACGTCGGGGAGACGTTTGCCGGCCTCGACTACGAGACGGGGCTGGAGCTCGTCGAGGAGCTGCGCACGCTCGTGCCGGACGGCGCCACGCTCGCCCAGCTGGCACTGCGCTGGATCCTCATGGCCGACGAGGTGACGGCCGCCATCCCCGGCGCGAAGACGCCCGACCAGGCCCGTGCGAACGCGGCCGCGGCGGATATGGCACCACTCCCGGTGGTGACGATGGACCGGATCCGCGAGCTCTACGAGAAGCGCGCGAAGCCGCTCGTCCACCAGCGGTGGTAGGGAGTCGGGCGCCCCACCTGGCGCCCGACCTGGCGCCCGACCTGGCGCCCGAACCGGTCGCGACGGCGGCCGAGCGACGATGACGGCGATCGACCCGAAGGCCGTCCTCGGCGACCTGTCCGGCGGGCGCGTGCTCGACGTCGCCACCGGGACTGGCGGCTTTGTTCGCTTCCTGCTCGACGGCCTCCGGGATCACGCGGAGATCGTTGGCATCGACGCGAACGCCGAGCGGGCCGCGGCCTTCTCGGAGGCATTCGCGGACCGCCCTGACGTGCGGTTCGAGCAGATGGATGCCCTCCACCTCGTCTTCCCGGATGGCTCGTTCGACACCGTCTGCGTCTCGAACTCCCTCCACCATTTCGCGGACCCTACCCCTGCGCTGGCCGAGATGCTTCGCGTCCTCCGCCCCGGCGGCCACCTCGTCGTCAACGAGATGTACCGCGACAGCCAGTCCGAGACCCAGGCCACGCACGTCCTCCTGCACCATTGGTGGGCGGCCGTGAACCGACTCCGCGGCGAGGTGCACCGGGAGACCTACGAACGGCGGCGGATCGTCGAGATCGTCGATGGCCTCGGGCTCGCCGACCTGCGGATCGTCGATCTCGCCGATCCGGACGAAGACCCCCACGATCCGGAGGCCACGGCCGAGCTTGAGGCGGCGATCGACCGGTACGTTGTGCTCGCCGACGGGCACCCGGAGCTCCAGGCACGCGGCGCGACCCTGCGGACGCGGCTCAGGGAGGTCGGCGTCCGCGGTGCGACCCAGCTCGTGGCGATCGGCCGGGCGTAGCTCTCCGGGCGCTGACCGCCCGTCGTCGGGCGCCCGTCGCGGAGCGGCCTGTGCCGGACGGTCAGCGCGACAGATGGCCCAGGCTCCGGAGCGCCCACGGC
>JADGQG010000049.1 GCA_017882025.1 Chloroflexota bacterium | reverse complement strand
ATGGTGGCGGCGTGTGGCGGCGGAGCCACCGCGACGCCCCAACCCTCACCGTCGGTGGCACCGAGCCCGACCGACATCTATACCGAGACGCCGGCCCCGAGCCAGGCGGCGAGCCTCGCGCCGGCGGCGTCGGTGGAGCCGACCGCGCCGGCTGGTGGGACGACCTACACGGTCAAGGCCAAGGACACGATGTGGGCGATCTCGCAGAAGCTCGGGGTCACCCTGGTAGCGCTGAAGGCCGCGAACCCGACCGTCGACCCCGCCAAGATGCGGATCGGGTCCGTCCTGATCATCCCGCCGAAGTAGTCGCGCGTCGCCGAGCGAAGTCGTCGCCGGTCGCCCGACGCGGGCGCCCGGCGAGGGGCGCCCGGCGACGATCCTGGCGGGACGATCCCGGGACGCTGCGGCCCCCCGAGTATCCTTCCGCCGTGGCACGGCTCCCCGCTCAGGTTCGCGCACTTCCCGCCGACATGGTCGGGCTTCGGGCCGCGCTCCTGGCGTGGTTCGATCGCAACGCGCGGGCCCTGGCCTTCCGCTTCGAGCGGGATCCCGATCCGTGGGCGGTCCTGGTCAGCGAGGTGATGGCGCAGCAGACGCAGGTCGCGCGGGTCGCCGAGAAGTGGCTGGCGTTCATGGGTCGCTTCCCAACCCCGGCGGCGCTGGCCTCGGCCCCGACGGGCGACGTGATCCGCGCCTGGCAGGGGCTGGGTTACAACCGGCGCGCGATCGACCTCCAGCGAGCGGCCCGGGCGATCGTCCTGGCCGGGGGCCGCGTCCCTGAGGACATTGATTCCCTCCAGGCTCTGCCCGGCGTCGGGCCGTACACGGCGCGCGCCGTGGCCGCGATCGCATTCGGCCGGCCCGTCGGGGCCGTCGACGTGAACGTCCGGCGTGTGCTGGGGCGGCTGACCGGGGCCGATCCGGCGGCGGCCCCGCAACGCGAGATGCAGGCGGCCGCGGACGCGCTCGTGGATCCCGCTCGCGCAGGCGACTGGACGCACGCGCTGATGGACCTTGGCGCCACGATCTGCCGTCCCGCTCGGCCGGAATGTGACGCCTGTCCGGTCCGGACCTGGTGCTCGTTCGCCGGAGTGGCCGGGGTCCGGCCGAACCCCGCGCCGGGGCGCCGGGGCGCGGTCCCGTTCGAGGCCACCACGCGCTGGCTCCGCGGCCGGATCGTGGGCCGGCTGTGCGGCGTGCCGCCCGGCACGACCGTGACGTTCGACGGTCCGCTCGGCCTGCACGCGCCGGAGGCCGTGTCCGCGGCCCTCGCGTCCCTCGCCGCGGACGGCATCGTGGAGCTGGACGCGGTCGGCGCCGCCCGGCTCGCGGGAGAGCAAGCATGATCGATCATCCGCTCCGGCTGGACCCGGATGCCCTCGACCCGGCCTTCGCGCTCGCGCGCCGGCACGTGGACGAGGGCGCGGCACCCTTCACGATCCTCGCTGTGGCGACGTCCGCGGGGCTGATCCGCGCGGAGGCGGTGCCCGGGCCGCGTGCTCCGCGCGTCACCGTGGACGCCGTCTGCCTGCTCGCGTCGATCACGAAGCCGGTCGTCGCGCTCGGCGTGATGCAGCTGGTGGCCGACGGCCGGCTGCGCCTCGCGGACGAGATCGACCGCCACGTCCCGGAGTTCTCCAGGCCCGGGAAGCCCCGGGTGACCGCCTGGCACCTGCTCTCCCACACGTCCGGCCTCCCGGACTTCGAACTCGCCGAGATCGCCGCCTCCCGGCCCGACCACGACGCGATGGTGCGTCGCGCCTGCGAGGCACAGCTCGCGTTCGCGCCGGGGACCCGTTTCGAGTACTGCTCCCTCTCGTTCGACCTCCTGGCCGAGCTGATCACGCGGATCGCCGGCGAGCCATACCCGGCGTACCTCCGGCGTCGAATCCTGGAGCCGCTCCGGATGACGTCCACGACGTTCGATCCGTTCGATGGGCTGCGCGCCCGCATGGCGCCGGTTCTCTCGTCCGGCGTCCCCGGGGCGATCGAGCCCGAGGTCCCGCGGGAGCAGCGGCTGGCTGAGCTGCGTCACCTGGTCTCGATGGCATTGCCGGGCGGCGGCCTCTGGAGCAGCGCAGCCGACCTTGTCCGCATGGGCCGTGCCATGTTGCGGGGCGGCGAGCTGGATGGCGCGCGCATCCTTCCTCCGGCGTACGTGGCGCTCATGACGCGCGAGCAGACGGTCGGGGGGCTCGGGGCGGCCGATGACCCGATTCGCGCCAGTCATCACGCCTTGGGCTGGGCGAAGCCGGATCCGCGAACCGACCCGGCATCGCCGGCGGCGTTCGGGCACAGCGGGGCGACCGGGACCCGGCTCTGGATCGACCCACTGCACGACCTGGTGGTCGTCTACCTGACCGGCGCACAGGGCTTCCCGCTCCGGCTGATTGACGAGGCGGTCCAGGCCGTCTACGCGGCACTCCGGTGAGCGCTCCTCGCGGCCGGGCCCCGTCGCGCGTCGCCCGGCAGAACGTGGCCGTGCGCGCGGAGCCGCGCTCGGTCGGGAGCGCAGGGGCGCGCGACCCGCTCGCGCGTGAGGTCCGGCTGCTCGGCGCGCTCCTTGGCCAGGTGGTCGCGGAGCAGGAGGGCGCGCCCGCCCTCGAGCTGGTGGAGCGGGTCCGCGAGCGGACCATCGCCCTGCGTCGCGATGGCGATCCCGCTGTCCGGGCGGCCCTCGACACGGAGCTCGCGACGCTGAGCACTCGCGAGATCGCCACCCTGGCGCGGGCGTTCTCGACCTACTTCCAGCTGGTCAACCTGGCCGAGGAGAAGGAGCGTGTGCGGCAGCTCCGCCGACGGGCTCGTGCCGCGGGACGAGCGCCGCTCGACGATTCGCTCGACGAAGCGGTGGTCCTGCTGCGACGCGCCGGCCTGTCCCGGGATGCGATCGCCGGCCGGATGGCCCGGCTGCGCATCTCGCCAGTGCTGACGGCTCATCCAACGGAGGCACGGCGGCGGACCGTCCTCGTCGCGCTCCGCCGGGTCTACGCATTGCTGGACCGCCTGGACGACCCGCGCCTGACACCCACCGACGACGCGGAGGTTCGCCGGCGCCTGCGCGAAGAGATCACGCTCCTCTGGCGGACTGCCGACCTGCGCCAGGCGCGCCCCACGCCGCTCGACGAGGTCCGGTCGGCGATGGTCTTCTTCGATGCGACGCTCTTCACGGCGACCCCGGACCTGTACCGGGCGGCCGATGGGGCGCTCGATGCGGCCGACGCCCCCGAGGGCGGCCCCGGCACCGGCGCCGCGTCCGAAATCGGTTCGGCCGCGGACCACGGGCGGACCGGGACACGCCCGCCCGCCAGCCCCGCGTTCCTGGCCTGGGGCTCCTGGATCGGCGGCGACCGCGACGGCCACCCGTACGTGACCGCCGAAACGACGACGGAAGCGTTCCGGATCCAGGCGGACCACCTGCTCCACGGCTACGAGGCGGTCGCGACCCGGCTCATGGCGTCACTCGCGGCACGGCCCCGGCCAGGCGTCGCGGCAGCGCCGGCCCTCGTTCGGCGGCTCGCCCGCGACGAGGACGACCTGCCGGAGTCGATGCGCGAGATGGCGGCCCGCTTCCCGCACGAGCCGTACCGCCGGCGCCTCGGGGCGATCGCCGAGCGACTCCGGCGAACACGGGCGTACCTCGCGGAGCGGCCCGGGCCACAGGGCGGGCGCTACGCGAATCCCGAGGAGCTGCTGCTCGAGCTCGGGGAGCTGCGCGAGGCCCTGGTCGCGGACGGACTCGAGCGGCTCGCCTACGGCGGTCTGCAGGAGTTCCGCTGGCAGGTGGAGACGTTCGGCTTCCATCTCGCATCGCTGGAGGTCCGTCAGCACGCGGCGGTGCACCGGGCGGCGCGGTCGGCGCTGGAGTCTGCGCCGCCGGACCTCCTGCGACAGGTTGCACCCGGCGTGACCGCGGCGGAGGTCATTGCCACGTTCCGTGCGATGGCGGCCCTGCAGCGGCGCGCCGGCGAGGCGGCGATCCACCGCTACGTGATCAGCTTCACGACGGGCCCGGATGACGTGGCCACGGTCCGCTGGCTGGCCGCCCGCGCCGCCGATCCCGCGATCCCGGCGAGCGCCACGAGCGGGTTCCCCCCGGGCATGCCGACGCTCGACGTGGTGCCGCTCTTCGAGTCCGCGGAGGCGCTGGAGTCGGCGGGCTCGATCCTGGCGGCGCTGATGGCCGACCCCGCCTACCGCGCGCACGTTCGGGAGCGCGGCGATCGGCAGGAAGTGATGCTGGGCTACTCCGACTCGAACAAGGAATCGGGCTATGTCGCAGCGAACTGGCTGCTCTACCGGGCCCAGGAGGATCTGGTCGCCGCGGCACGGGCGAGCGGCGTGGAGCTGACCCTCTTCCACGGTCGCGGGGGTGCGATCGGGCGGGGCGGCGGCCCCACCCACCGCGCGGTCCTGGCGGCGCCGGCCGGCGCCGTGGACGGCCGTCTCAAGCTGACCGAGCAGGGCGAGGTGATCGCCGCGCGCTACGCGAACCCGGTGATCGCGCGCCGCGGCCTGGAGCAGGTGACGTCGGCAACCCTGCTCGCGGCTGCGCACGTCACGGACGATGGCATCACGTCTACCGGATCGGCCGGCGCCACGGGGTCCGGCGTGGCCGCCACAGCCGGTTCGGCAGTCACGGCCGCCGTGGCCGCGGTGGCCGACGGGCGGGCCGTGATGAACGAGCTGGCGGCCGAGGCGCGCCGCGCTTACCGCGCGCTGGTCTGGGACGAGCCAGCCTTCGAGCGTGTCTTCGGCGAGGCAACCCCGATCGCGGCGATCTCCGGCCTCCGGCTGGGCTCGCGACCGGCCGCTCGGGGTCCGGGGTTGACGGGTACGGTCGCGACGCCGTCGGCCGGAGGCGCGCCGTATGTTCCGGGGGAGCCGCAGGGAGCGTCGCTCGCATCGCTCCGCGCCATTCCCTGGGTCTTCGCCTGGACGCAGGTGCGGCTCAACCTGCCGGGCTGGTTCGGACTGGGAAGTGCGCTTGCGGCCTTCGAGCGGGCGCACGGTGAGGCGGGCCTGGCCGACCTGGCCGCCCTGCACCGGCGCTGGCCGTTCTTCCGCGGCCTTCTCCAGAACGCGGAAGTCGCCCTTGCCCGCAGCGACCTGGCGGTGGGCCGGCGCTACGCGGCACTGGCCGGGGCGGACGGCACCAGGCTCGCCGAACGCGTGGAAGCGGAGCACGCCCGAACGGTCCGGCTGCTGCTGCGGATCTCCGGGCGTGCGGCGCTGCTGGATGGGGTCCCCGCGCTCCAGCGTTCGATCGCCCTGCGGGCCCCGTACCTGGATCCGCTCAACGAGCTCCAGGTCCTCCTGTTGGGCCGCCTCCGGGGCGTGCCCGAGGGCCACCCGTCGCGGGTCGAGCTCGAACGGCTGGTGGCCCTCACGATCAGCGGGATCGCCGCCGGCGTCCAGGGGACCGGGTAGGGGAGCGCCGGGCACGCCTCGCGCCACGTCCGTCCAGCCGACCCGCTACCCTTGCCCCCGCCGATGACGACTCCAGATCGCGCCGCCCGCGCCCCGCTCGGTCGGCGGCTTCCCGCCGATGACCCGACGCTTTTCGAGCTGGATCTCGCAGGGCTGGCTGCGCGCTGGGCGGAGGCGATGGATCGCGCGCCCATCACGGCAGCCGAGATGACCGGCACGGACGCGAAGGCGCAGCGTCTGGGCGTGAGCGGGGGGCGGCTCATGGAGCACGCCGGGACGGCCGTTGCCGCGGCCGGGCGCGCGCAGATGGTGGCGGCCGTGGCAGCGTCGGAGGCTGCGCGGCCCGAGGCGGCGGAGCACCGCGGCACCGGCGCCGTGCTGGTCCTGTGCGGCCCGGGCAACAACGGCGGCGATGGATTCGTTGCCGCTCGAAGGCTGGCCGCGCACGGGATCCGGGTCGTGGTGGTCCTGGTTTCCGTGAGCTCGCGCCCGGGGACGCCCAATGCGGCACGGAACTGGGATCGGCTCGGTCCAGTGACGTTGGTTGAGCGGATCCATGCCCCGGTCGCCCGGGACATCGCGACGCTGGGGCAGGGCATCGAGCGCGCCGCGCTCGTGATCGACGCGCTGCTCGGGACCGGCGTGCGGGGCGAGCTTCGCGAGCCGATCCGGACCGCCGTGGAGCTGTGCAACCGGGCGCGGGCCGCGGGCGTGCCGGTGCTTGCCGTGGACACGCCCACCGCGTGCGACCTCACCTCCGGCGAGCTCTCCGACCCGGTCGTCGGCGCCGACGTCACGGTGACTTTCCACCGGCCCAAGAAGGGCCTCCTGACGCGGCGGGGGCGCAGCGTTGCGGGCCGTGTCCTGGTCGCGCCGATCGGGATCCCCGCCGAGGCGGATCGTGCCTGACGGTGCGCGGGGTCCCGGCTGGCGCGAGGTCCTGGTCATCGCGGCCGCCGTGGTCGCGGTCGTCTTCGCGCTCGAGCTCGCAAGCGGCATCCTGCCGCCAGTTCACGACGCGTTCGTCAACTTCCCGACCACGATCGTCGTCCTGGTGGCGGGGACGATCGGCGTGCTGGCGTTCGCGATCCTCGGGCGCCCGCGCTGATCCTCTCCGGGCCGCGAACGCGAAACGGCCCGGGCGCGGACCCGGGCCGTCCGAACGGGAAACCGTGACGCCTACGAGGCCGGCGTGGTGCTCCCACCCTTGAGCGCGGCGAGTCGTGTTTCCACGTCGGCGTCGGTGGACACGTCCTCCAGGTTGTCAAACTGCGCGTCGAGCGAGCTCGCGGCGACTTCCTGCATCCCGCGCACCTGCGCCTCGTCGTGGCGGATCTTCTCCTCGAAGCGCGACACCTCGCTGGTGGGATCCGTGGCGTTGATGCTCTTGAGCGACTCCTGGACCTTCGTCTGGGCGTCGGCCATCTTCGCCCGTGCGACGAGCTCGTTCCGCTTCTGGACCAGCTCCTCGCGCTTGGCGCGCATCCCGTTGAGGCCTTCCTTGAGCCGGTCGGTGAGCTCGGTCTGCGTCGCGATCTGCGTCGCCAGGCTCTTCGCCTGGTCCTCGAAGCCGATCTGGCGCTTGAGGGCGACCTTGGCGAGGTTGTCGAACCTGTCGGCCTCGGCCGTGTTGCCAGCTGCTCGGAGCTCGTCGGCCTTGTGCGACGCGGCGAGGGCCTTGCCGCCCCACTCGACGACGCCGGCCTGGGCCGTACTGGCGTCATCCTCCGCGAGGCGCAGGTTGCCGATCGTCTGTGCGACGGCCTGCTCGGCCTCGGCGATGTTGTTCGTGTAGTCGCGGACCAGCTGGTCCAGCATCTTCTCGGGATCTTCGGCGCCGTCGATCAGCGCGTTGACGTTGGCCCTGACCAGGTTCCCGATGCGCCCGAGGATGTTGTCGCCCATTGCAGTGCGTCCTTCCTGTCGTGCCGGCCACACCGGCCGTTCCGGTGTCGCAATCCATGTCCGTCCAGGTCGAGTCGGGCGCGTGGAGGCGCTACGACCGGCCTTCATGCTATCCGACCACCGCTACCACCGACCACCCCCGGACGACCCGCCGCCCCCGCCGAAGCTGCCGCCGCCTGACGAGCCGCCGCCCCAGCCGCCGCCGAATCCGCCGCCCCCTCCGAAGCCGCCGCCGCCGAATCCGCCGAGCCCGCCGCCGCGGCCCCCGCCACTGAGCATGCCGCCGATGATGCCGCCAATGATCGCGCCCGCGATGTTCCCACCGATCCCACTGCCTCCGCCGCCTCCACCGCGACCTCCGCCGTGCCACGGGTCGTCATAGCGACCGTAGTCGTCCTGGGCGGCCTGGTAGGCGGCGTTCGCGAGCCGGGTTGCCTCGTCCGCTTCGCGGGTCCCCCCGACCGGATCCGCGGCACCGGCCGCGACGGCCTGGGTCAGGTGGCGCTCGGCCTCGGCGAGCCGCGTCCTGCCCTCCGTGCCGACCGCTCCGCGCCGCGTCGCGATGAAGTCCGTGGCGCGTGTCAGCGTTGCCTGGGCCGCCTTGATCGACGCGTCCAGCCGGGCCGCGTCCCGGGCGCGCTGCTCGGCGGCCGTCCGCAGGGCGGCGAGGCTGTCGTCGGCGATCGTGTGGGCGTCGCGAGCGTGCTGGTAGGCGGCGGCGACGTCCGGCTTGGGGCCGGCGAGTGCGGCGCGTGCCCCGGTGAGCAGTGCGTCGGCCTGCGCCAGATGCGTCCCAAGGGCCGGGTCCGCGGAGCCAGCGGCAGCCGTCCTGGCCTGGGCAAGGTCGCGATCCGCATCGACGAGCATCTCGTCGACCTTCGCCTTCGCCTCGTCCAGCTCCTTCGCCAGCCGATCGATGCCGTCGAGGAACGCGGTCCCCTGACCCAGGGCATCCTGGCCGAGCCTGGCCGCACGGGCGGCTGTCTGCGTGTCATTCGCGGCCTGGGCCTTCGCGCCCTCGTCGACCGCTTCCCGGACGGCGGCCAGGCGCTTCCGTGCCTCGTCGATGTTGGGGGCAACCGACTGCCAGCTCGCGTCCGCGAACGCATCGAGGCGGGTCATGGCCTCCTGCGCCGCGGGGATGCGCTCCTCGACGGCGTCGGCCTGCGCCGGGAGCGCGGCGAGGATCTGCGGCGCCTTCGCCTCGATCTCGCGCAGCCGCTCGAACTCCTCCTTCACGGCGTCGAGCCCAGCCTGCGCATGGCGGCAGCCGCGAACGAGCGCCTCGAGCATCCGACGGTGCGTGGCCGCGTCTTCCGGGATGGCGTCGTCCAGCTGCTGGCGAAGCTTGAACGCGGCGGCCAGATCGCTCTTGGCGCCCGCGATCGCGGCCTGGAACGGCGCGACCTCGGCATCCCCGAACTGCGCCTGGGCGAACCCAAGCTCCTGTTGGCTGTCTCGGACCGCGTCGTCGGTCTGGACGAGCGCCTGGTTCGCCAGCTTCTCCAGGTCCGGCGTCTTCATGGCCGCGACGTCGTCGACCGGCGCGCCGGCGGTCCCGGCGCCCGCGGCGGTGTTCACGGCGGGGCGCTTCCGGCGGTAGAAGAACCACCACCCGGCCACCGCGATCACCCCGACGACGAGCATGATGGTCACGAGCGTGCCGAGCGGCGAGCCGCCGGTCGAGCCGCCCATCGCGCCTCGGATACCCGCGGCCGTGGCGACGATGGCTCCACCGTTGTCGCCCGCCTTCAAGGGCCGCTCCAGGTCCGCGCCCAGCACCGAGTCAAGTTGGGCGTTCGAGAGCGGGATCGAATCCGACTTCCAGTAGCCATAGGCGTGGTCGGTCATGGTGATGACAAGCAGGAGGTCGTTGCCGCCGAAGCCGTTGAGCGTGGCGGTCTGGGTCGCGAACTCGGCTGCGGAGAGGCCCCCGGTCGTGTCGGTGAACCAGACCCAGAGCTGGACGTTCGCCGCGTTCTGGAGGTCGTCGAGCGCCTTCTGCACCGTCCCGGTGGAGCCGCCCAGGGCCCCGACGTCGTCAGTGACCTGCGTCGTGAGACGCTTCGGGCTTGCGCCGAGGACGGTGGAGGCCAGCACCGCGATCAACACGAGCGCGCCGGCGAGCGCTGCAAAGGCGCGCACCGCGTGCATCGCCGCCGCGCGCGGTGCGCGCGTCCGGTAGGTCAGGCGAGCGGTGAGCGTCGACATCGTGATGGCATCCCGTCGTAGAGTGGTGGCAGCCCCGGCGCCGAACGGCGGCCGCTGCGTAGGCTCCCATTGTCGCGCGAGCAGCCGGTCCATGGCTGCGCCTTCGCGCTGCTGCGACAGCTCGAGCCACGGCTCTGCCGCGAGCCGTGTTGCGCGTCTGCGCAGGGCCCGCGTACCATCGACCGCGTGATCCGTCCCTCAACCGGCCGGGCGGCCGCGTCCGCCCCCGGATCGGCGCCCGGCGCCGGTCGCGCGTTGCTCGCGCGCGGCCACGTCGGCGCCCGAAAGGTGCCCTGACCCATGGCTGTCGGCTCGTCCAACTCGTTCGACCTCGTGGTCCTGGGCGCCGGGACCGGGGGTTACTCGGCCGCCTTTCGGGCGGCGCAGCTGGGCATGAAGGTTGCCCTGGTCGACGAGGACAAGATCGGCGGAACCTGCCTCCACCGGGGATGCATCCCGACCAAGGCGCTCCTCGAATCCGCAGACTTCGCCCACCGCGTCACCACCAGGAGCCGCGAGCTGGGGGTCATGCTCCCTGGCGAGGCGGCCGTCGACTACGCGGTGATCGCCGCCCGCAAGGACCAGGTGGTCCGCCGCATGTGGACTGGGCTCAAGGGCCTGGTCGGCAAGAACAAGGTCGAGTGGGTTGCCGGTCGTGGCCGCCTGGAGGGACCCGGCAAGGTCCGGGTCCGGCTCCACGGCGAGGACGGCACGCCGGGCGCCGGCGGCGAGCGCGTGCTGGAGGCGACGGACGTGATCCTCGCCACGGGATCTCGTGTCAAGAGCCTCCCCGGAATCACCCCGGACGGCGTCCGCGTCCTGACCTCGGACGACGTGCTGCGGCTGGTCGAGCTGCCGGCCAGCATGGTCATCATCGGGGCGGGTGCCGTCGGCTGCGAGTTCGCCTCGTGCTTCCAAGACCTTGGCGTGAAGGTGACGCTCCTCGAATATCTCCCGGCGATCGTCCCGCTGGAGGACCGCGACGTCTCGAAGGAGCTCGAGCGGAGCTTCCGGCGGCGCGGGATCGAATTGGTCACGAGCGCCCGCTTCGACGCCTCATCGCTGGTCGTGGGCGAGGACGGCATCCGGCTCACGGTCGGGGCGGAAGGTGGCGAGGCGAAGGAAGTCGCCGCCGACGTCCTGCTGGTGGCCGCCGGACGCGCGGCCAACATCGAGGACCTGGGGCTCGAGACGACGCGAGTGGCGACCGATCGCGAGATCATCGTGGTCGACGGCCACATGCGCACCGCCGAGCCGCACGTCTGGGCGATCGGCGACATCGTCGGCGGGCTCTGGTTGGCCCACACCGCGGCGCACGAGGGGCTGACCGCGGTCCACACGATCGCCGGCGACCCGGATGTCCACGCCATGGACTACGTGGCGCAGCCGCGAGCCACCTACTGCCGCCCGGAGATCGGGTCCGTCGGCCTGACCGAGCAGGAGTGCGAGAAGCGCAGTCTGCCCGTGAAGGTGGGACGGGTGCCATTCCAGGCGATCGCCAAAGCCGTGATCGGCGGCGACTACGAGGGCTTCGCCAAGGTGATCGGCCACG
>JADGQG010000190.1 GCA_017882025.1 Chloroflexota bacterium | reverse complement strand
GCGCGGCGACTCCGGCATTCTGGGTCCGGGCCGGCTTCCGGGTCGCAGTGGACGACGAACGCTTCCCGGTAGTGCGCCGCGAACTCTGAAGGGCGCGGCCGGCTACCCGGACTGGCGACCCGTGAGACCCGGAGCCGGCGACTGCGTGAGACCCGGCGACCCTGCGACCCCGTGATCGGCTGAGCGGGTAGGTGCCACCACCTCGTAGTCACGCGAAGCGGCCAACCCTGACAAGCGGGTGCCACCACCTCGTGGTCACCGGGTTCGACCGACACGCCCGGTCAGGGGCAGCTCGCTCAGGAGGGGTTGCTCGTCTGGGGCGCGCCGGCGGAGGGCAAAACAACGGATGCAGCGCTCGCCGAAGTCGACCTCGACCCGGACGAGCCGGTGTGGCCAGCCCGGGTCAACCTCGATGGCCTGGCCCAGGAGGCGGGTGGCACCGTCCCCGTCCGTTCGGCGGAGGTACACGATCGTCGAGGCCGGTGGCGGCGGCCCGTCCGCGATCGGCCGCCGGCTCGGGGCGGCCTCGATCCGGGCAGCGAGGCGCGCCCGGCTGGCGGCCACGTACCGGTCGGACGAGGCCACGACGTCGTCGAGCGTGGGGAAGAAGAAGCGCCGCCAGACCTTCGCCTTCCAGCGCGCGTTGAAGCTCTCGATCGCGTTCTGGAAGCCGCTCTCGCGGACGGGCGCGAAGACCGGCACGACGCCCTGGGCGAGGCAGAACCGGACCACGTGCCCGAGCCGGTCGGCGTAGCCGTGGACCCCGGCGAAGCGGGTGTCGTTGTCGAACTGGGCATAGCCCGGCAGCCCGTGGGCCCGCCAGTGCCCGGCCAGCGCGTCGATGGTCGTGCGGGCCGTCACGTGCAGCCCGGGCCAGGCAGCCTCGATCCCGCCTTGGACCGAGACCCCGGTCAGGACGTCGAACACGGGGCCACCCTTGAGCCGCAGCTCCTCGATGACGTCGAAGCTGTCGAGCTCGGCCCGGCGGGCGACGACCGCGGGGAGGTACCAGCCGGGCGGCGGCGCCGGCCGCCGGACGCGCCGGCGCCGCTCGAGGGCGCCCCGCCGCTCGATGACCCGGCCGATCGTACGGAGGGCCGGGACCGCGCCGATCTCCCCCTGCTCTACCCGGGCAGCGAGCTCGCGCTCGATGGCCCGGGCGCCGTACTCGCCGAGCACGCTCTCCGCCCGGAGCATCTCCCGGATCTCGAGGATCAGGTCCTCGAGCTCGAGCGGGATCCGGGTCGTCCGTTGCGGGCGGCACGAGCGGGCCGTGAAGTCGACCCGGTCGAGACGCTCGTCGCCGGCTCGGGCGAGCCAGCGCTGGACCGTACCCAGCTGGACCCCGAACTCGCGAGCCACCCCCCGCCGGGACACCCCGCGCCGGACCGCCGTGACCATCTCCCGACGCTGCTCCGCCAGCTCCGCCTCGGCCGGGCTTTTTCAGCCACGCCAGCGCCTCCGCATGTCGTTTCTGATGATCGTATGACTACGAGGTGGTGGCACGCGCGTGACTACGAGGTGGTGGCACCTGCACGGCCATCCGATCACGAGTCGCCGATGTCGCCGGGGTCGCCGGTCCGGGTCCCCCGGGTGCCCGAGTGACCTGACGCAGAGAGGGGACGCTTTCGATCTCGGCTCCCCGGCGACGTGCCGAATGTCGCCTGGCGAAGGGCCGATCCTCTCGCCGCGGCGCCGCGGGTCGGCACCTATGCTACGGGGATGGCGCCGGACCTCGTCCATGCCGGGCATCGCGTCCCCCTCGTTCCCGGGCGGACGCTCTTCGACGCGGCTGACGAACTGGACCTGGTCGTGCCGGCCTCGTGCCGTCGCTCGGGGCGCTGCCATGAGTGCATCGTCGAGGTGACGGCCGGCGGCGAGGCCCTGGCTCCCCCTGACGCCGCGGAGTCCTTCCTTGGGCCGGGCTACCGGCTCGCCTGCCGCGCCGCCGTGGCGCGCGACGACACCGAGATCGAGTTCAGCGTCCTCCGCCGACAGCTCCGGATCTTCATGCCGCCCGACGGACCCCCGCTCGAGCTGGATCCGGCGGTGCAGGCGATCGACGGGCGCGTGCGCCTCCTCGCGGACGACGGAACCCCGATCGATGACCTGGGGCCCGCGAACGGTCGGCTGCTCGGTCTCGCCCTGGACGTCGGCACCACCACGGTCGTTCTCGAGCTCGTCGACCTTGCCTCCGGCGAGGCGCTCGCGGCGGCTGCCTTCGAGAACCCGCAGCGCTTCGGCGGCAGCGACGTCATGGCGCGCATCACGTATGACGACGAGCACCCGGGCGAGCTCCGCCGGGCGCTCCGGCGCGCGCTCAACCACGAGCTCAGCCGCCTCTACGCCGAGTGGGACGTCGACCGCCACCAGGTCGCGGAGGTCGTCGTCGTGGGCAATGCCACCATGCGCGATCTTGCATTCGGGCTGGACGTGACGCCGATCGGGCGGTCGCCGTACCGATCCACCACCGAGGTTGCCTGGCGCGCCGGCGAGGCCGCTTCCACGGCAGTAGACCGGCGCGCCCACGAGCTGGGCTTCCTCGTCCACCCGCGCGCCCGCGTCTGGGGCGCGCCGCTCATTGCCTGCCACGTCGGCGCGGACGCGGCGGCCGACCTCGTCGCCATGGACGGCGAGGCGGCCGGGGTCCCGCGGATGCTGGTGGACGTCGGCACGAACACGGAAGTGATCCTCACCGACGGGCAGCGGATCCTCGCCTGCTCCTGCCCGGCAGGGCCGGCATTCGAGGGGGGCCTGATCCGCTACGGGATGCCCGGCTCGGAGGGCGCAATCGAGTCGGTCCGGAGCGTGGGCGGGGCGTTCGTGATCCGGACCATCGGCGACGTCGACCCCGAGGGGATCTGCGGCTCCGGGCTCGTTGACCTCCTCGCCGAGCTGCGCCGGACCGGAGCGATGAGCCCGCGCGGCGTCTTCGCCGACGGCAGCACCGCCGTGACGGTCGTGCCGGACCGCGGGATCACGCTCTCCCGGGCCGACGCCAGCCATCTCGCCCAGGCGAAGGCCGCCAACGCGGTCGGCATGCAGGTGCTGCTGCGAATGCTGGGGCTCGAGGCCGCCGACCTTGCCCGGCTCGATCTCGCCGGGGGTTTTGCCTCGTCGCTCGACGTCCCGAACGCGATCGCGATCGGCTTCCTGCCACCCGTGCCCCCGGAGCGGGTGGTGCGGCACGGCAACGCGTCCGTCCGCGGGGCGAAGGCGCTGCTTCTGTCGCGCGGCGCGCGGGCTCGCCTGGAGGCCCGAGTCGGGCGAATCGAGCACGTGGAGCTCGAGGCCGAGCCCGACTTCTTCGAGCTGTTCGTGGACGGCTGCCGCTTCGAGCCGCTGTCGGCGGCGGGGATTCCCGCGTGAGCACCGCGAAGCCAGGTCTCCGCGAGCGCCTCGCGACGACCGACGAGTTCGTCACTGTCACCGAGCTGGTCCCGTGGCGCGGGGCCACGGCCGACAGGGCGGGCCGGGCGGACCTGGCCGCCGCACATGCGCTCGTGGACGATCCGCGAATCGCCGCGCTCTCGATCACGGACAATGCCGGCGGTCACGCGATGGCGCGCCCCACGCTCCTCGCCGAGGAGTTCCTGGCGCGCGGCCAGGACGTGATCGTCCACGTGGCCTGCCGGGACCGAAGCCGCAACGGGCTCCTGTCGCTCGCCTGGGAGCTGGAGCGGCGGGGTGTCCGGAACGTCCTGGCCGTCTCCGGCGATCACCCGGTGGAGGGGTTCGAGGGCCTCTCGCGCCCCGTCTTCGACGTGGACTCGGTGGGCCTCCTCGCGCTCTACCGCGACCTGGTCAACCAGGGCCCGGGCGATGCC
>JADGQG010000189.1 GCA_017882025.1 Chloroflexota bacterium | reverse complement strand
GCAAGAAGGCATGAAGCGGACCGTGGTCCCGATGGGACCCCAGCACCCGGTGCTCCCAGAGCCGATCGTGCTCGACCTGGTCCTCGAGGACGAGAAGGTCGTCGACGCGATCCCGACCATCGGCTACATCCACCGCGGCCTCGAGGCGCTCGTGGAGCGGATCGAGTTCGGCGAGTTCGGCTACGTGGTCGAGCGCATCTGCGGCATCTGCAGCTTCATGCACGGCATGGGCTACGCCGTCGCGATGGAGAAGATCATGGCTGTCGACGTCCCGGAGCGCGCCAGCTGGCTGCGGCTGATCTGGGCCGAGATGTCCCGGATCCACAGCCACCTGCTGTGGCTGGGCCTGGGGGCCGATGCATTCGGCTTCGAGAACCTGTTCATGCATTGCTGGCGGACGCGCGAGGAGGTCCTTGACATCTTCGAGAAGACGACCGGCGGGCGGATCATCTTCTCGGTCAACAAGATCGGCGGCGTCCGCCGCGACATCGCCGACTCGGAGCTGGCCGCGATCGTCGCCAAGCTCCAGGAACTCGGCGCGGGCTTCGCCGAGACGGCCCGCATCTTCGAGACGGACCCCTCCATCCGGCATCGCCTGTCCGGCGTTGGCGTCCTCTCCCGCGAGGACGCGCATGCGGTTGACGCGGTCGGCCCGATGGCCCGCGCGTCCGGCATCGCCCTCGACACGCGGCTGACCGGCACCCATTTCTACGACCGGCTGGAGTTCGAGCCGGTCCTCGAGACGGCCGGGGACTGCCTCGCCCGGGTCGTGGTCCGCGTGCGCGAGATCTCGCAGTCGATCGACCTCATCCGGCAGGCCGTCGAGCGGATGCCGAAGGCCGTGGACGCGCCGATCGACGTCAAGGTGCGCGGGCTTCCCAGCGGCGAGACCTTCGAGCGGCTTGAGCAGCCGCGCGGCGAGGTCATCTACTACATCAAGGCGAACGGCACCAAGAACCTGGAGCGCTTCCGCGCCCGGACGCCGACGTTCGCCAACATCCCGGCCATGATCAAGCTGGTCAAGGGCTGCGATCTCGCCGACGTCCCGAACATCATCATGACCATCGATCCCTGCATCAGCTGCACGGAGCGCTGAGATGGCCAACCCTTTCAACCTGCCGATGGTCGGCCGCTCGCTGCGCAACCTGCTGTCGCGCCCGGCCACGCGTCGGTACCCCAGCGAGATCCGTCCGCATTTCGTCGGCACCCGTGGGACCATCGAGTTCGACCTGGACACGTGCGTCTTCTGCGGCCTGTGTGCGCGGCGCTGTCCCACGGTCGCGCTCACGGTCTCGCGGGAGGATCGCTCCTTCGCCATCGAGCAGCTCCGGTGCATCGCCTGCGGCGTCTGCATCGACGTCTGTAACAAGGACAGCCTCCACATGTCGGTGGATGCGCCCCGGGTCCATCTCCATACCGGGGCGGCCGCCGGGGCCGCGCGGCCCGGACACCAGGAATGGCATCAGCAACAACCCCCCGCCGGCAGTCCCCCCGGCCAGGGCGATGCGGCAGGCGGCACCGCCGCCGCCGTCTAGGCGAGGAACCGATATGGCCAGCACGATCACGGACGACTGCATCGGGTGCGGGAACTGCGAGCCCGAGTGCCCCTGCGGGGCCATCTCGGAGGCGGACGAGGTCTACGTCGTCGATCCCGAGGTCTGTGGCGATTGTGTCGCGATCGGTGGCTGCGTGGGTGTCGAGATCTGCCCAACCGACGCGATCGTCCCGGCCATGGCGGTCGTCGTGGCAGTCGCCATCTGATCGTTCGCGGGGCTTCGCGGCGGGCACGCCCGAACGAGCCAGGCGTCGTCACTCCGGTCACGGGCGCCGGCCCGGCGGCGATGTGACTTTCGGCCCCTCGATCCATGCACCCTTGCGCATGGATCGAATTTCTGCATGCGGTGCATGATGGTGTCGAACATGTTCACGCCGACCGGGAGTTCCCATGCACACCGTCATTGACAGGGCCCAGCTTTCGCCGAACGTGACCCGCCTGGTCATCGAGGCGCCGCGGATCGCCGAGATCCGCAAGCCCGGCCAGTTCGTCATCGTCCACCGCGCTCCCGGCGCAGAGCGGATCCCGCTCACGATCGCGGACGCCGATCCCGGCCACGGCACGATCACGCTCGTGATCCAGTCCGTGGGCAAGAGCACCGAGGACCTGGTTGCCCTCCAGCCCGGGGATGCGATCGCCGACGTTGCGGGTCCGCTCGGCAAGGCCACGGAGCTGCTCGATCACGGACGGGCAGTCTGCGTCGGCGGTGGCGTGGGAACCGCCGTCGTCTACCCGATCGCGCTCGGGCTCGCCGCACGCGGGGTCGAGGTGATCAGCGTGATCGGCGGCCGCTCGAAGGAGTGGGTCATCTTCGAGGACGAGCTTCGGCGCGCCGGCGAGGTGATCACCTGCACGGACGACGGGAGCTACGGGCGGCACGGCTTCGTCACGGACGCGCTCCGGGACGTGATCGAGGCGGGCGGCGTGGACGCGGTCTACGCGGTCGGCCCGGTCCCGATGATGCGAGCGGTCGCCGAGGTGACCCGGCCATTCGGTGTCCCGACCTTCGCTTCGCTCAACGCGATCATGCTCGACGGGACGGGGATGTGCGGCGGCTGCCGCGTCGCGGTCGGCGGCAAGACCGTCTACGCCTGCGTCGACGGGCCCGAGTTCGATGCCCACCAGGTCGACTTCCGGGAGCTTGCCGACCGGCTGGGCACCTACCGGGACTTCGAGGCGCACGCACTGGAGGTCTCGCACCGACGCGCGGCCGAGAAACTGGAGGCGCCGCTCCACGCGCCGGAGGGCAGTTGCCTGATCCCCGGTCTTGCGACCGCTGCCGAACGGCAGGAAGTGGCCGCTGCCGCCGGGGAGCGCGGGGCATGACCGACCAGCCGACCCCCGTCCCCGAGGCCGGGAACCCGGGCGCGTCGCACGGCGACTCGGGCCTTCGCCCCGCGTTCGACCACCCGCTCTCGCCGAAGGAGCGGATGACCATCGATCGTAGCCAGATGCCCGAGCAGGATGCGCTCCTGCGGGCCGCCAACTTCCGCGAGGTGAACCTCGGCTACTCGCAGCAACTGGCGATGCTGGAGGCGGAGCGCTGCCTGCAGTGCAAGAACCCGGTCTGCATCGACGGCTGCCCCGTTCGGGTCAACATCCCGCTATTCATCGAGCGCCTCCGGGTCGGGGACATGGACGGCGCTGCGGCCTCGCTGCTCGACGACAACGCGCTCCCATGCGTGACGGGACGGGTCTGCCCCCAGGAGATCCAGTGCGAGGGTCGCTGCGTCCGCGCCAAGAAGGGCGCGTCGGTCGCGATCGGCTCGCTCGAGCGCTTCGTGGCCGACTGGGCGATGGCGAACCCGGGCCGGTCGAAGCCTGACGGCGCGACCTCGTCAGGTCGCACGGTCGCCGTCGTCGGCTCCGGCCCGGCCGGCCTGACGGCCGCCGGCGAGCTGGTCAAGAAGGGCCATGACGTCACGGTCTTCGAGGCGTTCCACGCGGCCGGCGGCGTCCTCATCTACGGGATCCCCGAGTTCCGGCTCCCCAAGGACATCGTCCAGCAGGAGGTGGATCGGCTGGTGGCGTCCGGCGTGAAGATCGAGACGAATGCGATCATCGGCCGCACGTACACCCTGCGGGAGCTGCGCGAGCGCTTCGATGCCGTCTTCCTTGCGGTGGGCGCCGGGCTGCCGGTCTTCATGAACGTCCCGGGCGAGAACTACAAGGGCGTCTACTCGGCCAACGAGTACCTCACGCGGGTCAACCTGATGGGCGCCTGGAACCCCGAGTCCGACACACCGGTCCTCAAGGGCCACCGGGTCGTGGTG
>JADGQG010000188.1 GCA_017882025.1 Chloroflexota bacterium | reverse complement strand
CCATCGGGCGGCTGGCGATGGTCACTGGAGGGTCTCCCGTGGAGTGGGGGAGGCCGGCCGGCCCCGCATCAGCGGGAACCGGCCGGCGTCAGGTTGTCGATCGACCGCTCCGGAGCGGACGCCTCGGCGGCGATCCGCCGGCCGGCCCGGACGAGCGAGTGACCGAGCGCGCGGCGCAGGCGCCGCGCGTCGGTCTGCGCCGACCGCGCCAGGCGAGCCTGGTACGCCTCGGCGTAGAGCCGCGCAAGACGGTCCGCGTGGACCGCCTGCAGGAACTGGATCTGCGTGTTCATCGCGTGCACCTCCCGGTGGTCGAGGTGGGCGTGGACGGTGCGGCTCGGAGGCCGGCCGCGGCCGATGCCGGGTGCGAGGGTGGTCATTCGTCGTCCTCCTGGCCCTCGGTCTCGACGTCCTCGTCGAGGGAGCGGCCGGTATAGGTCATGAAGACGTTGTCGAGGGTCGGTGCCAGGTCGGTCTCGCGGGCCACGCGGGCCTTGAGGCCGTCCGGCGTGTCCTCGGCGACGAGGCGTCCGCCGTCGAGGATCGCGATCCGGTCGCAGAGGCGGTCGGCCTCTGCCATGTCGTGCGTGGTGAGGAGGATCGTCGCGTCGTGCGTCGCCCGAAGATCCTCCACGAATGTTTGGACCTCCAGCTTCGACCGGGGGTCCAGGCCCGTCGTTGGCTCGTCGAGCAGGAGGAGCGTCGGGGAGGTCAGCAGCGCCCGTGCGATGGCGACCTTCTGCTGCATGCCCCGGCTCATCTGTTCGATCGGGCTTCCCATTCGCTTCTCGGAGATGCCGAGCCGGGCGAGGATCCGGACCGCCTCCCGTCGTGCATCGCCCGCATGGAGGCCGTAGAGGCGGGCGGCGAAGGCGAGGTTCTCGTACGGCGACAGCTTCTTGAAGAAGGCGGCGTCCACGCTCACCCGGTTGATGAGCCGCTTGACCGCCATCTCGTCGCGCTCCACGTCGTGGCCGAAGACCTCCGCGCGTCCCGTGTCGATCGTCAAGAGGGTGGACACGAGCCGGATGAGCGTCGACTTGCCGCTTCCGTTGGCGCCCAGGACGCCGTAGATCTCGGCGCGCTCGACGCGCATGGACACGTCGGAGATCGCCGCGACCGGCTTCTTCTTCCGACCGATGACGAACGTCTTCCCGACGTGCTCCAGGAGGAGCGCTGGCGGGCCGGCGGGTCGCACCGGGCGAGGCGCACCGTCAGGGATCCGGGCCGGGGCCTCGACCTGCGCCGAGACGGGCGTGCGGACCGTGATCTTCTGTTCGGGCATGAGGGTGGTGCTCACGGTAGTGGCTCCCGTTTCTCGTCTCGGTGTGGCGAACCCGATGCTCCCGGGCCTCCGTGCCGCGCTCCTCGAGAACGAGAAGAGCCGCGAGCCCGACGTCTGTCCCTGCGTCGATGGCCCCGCGGCTCCGGGTCGCCGCCCCGCGCTGGCGCGGGGCAATGAAAAAGCCGCTGGGCCCTGATCCGGCCCGCGGCTTCGGCTCCTGTCCTGGCGGCGCTACCGCCGCGAGACTAGGCCGAGCTGGGCACGGATCGCCCGCAGAGCGCGCCAACAGGATCGGCGCAGGGCCGCTCCGGGGCGCTCGTGAGGAAGATCCACATGCTCATTCGGTGACATACCTCTGTCGTCAGCTGCGCCGACTGGCGCACCGGTGCGGAAGGTACCCTGCGCGCCGCGGCGGTGTCAAGTTGTAGCGCAGCGGGTTGCGTTTCGGAAACGGCGGGGCGGGTCGGACCGTTCGACGGTGGGCCCGGCCCGGACGGCGAGGACGGGTGACTCGGCTGATACGAATTGGCAGATACGAGCCGCGCTCGTACGGCGCAGAAGCTGACGCCGGCGTGGGCCCCAACGGCGGTCAGGACGGGTCGCGCCGAGCGTTTCCCTCGCCGGTGGAGGCTCTCCTGCGTCGTCCTTCATGAACCCTGTTCGTTGCTGGCAATTCGGCCGCGTCGATCTGCCGCACGGCGCGACGCGGACGCCCGGCCAGGTCGTTTGACGCGGTCTCGAGGAGGCGGGTAGGCTCGCCCCCGTCGCATACTATCCTCGGAGCAGCCCGTGTCGTCTGCCGAGATCGTCCCATCGCTGTCCCGGCTCGTCGCCGCCGGGGTGCTCGACGCGCAGCTCGCCGCGCTGGCCTGGCTCCTCCTCGAGGACGGCGTTCCGGTCCACGTCGCGGGCCCCGGGCGCGGCGGGCGCGACGGGCTGCTCGACGCGCTCGTGGCTGCGCTGCCCGCCGATCGACGACCAGACCCGACGGCCCCGGTGGCGGAGCATCGGCTCGTCCGCGTCGCCGGATCGCTCGCGATCTCGACCCCGCCGGGACTGCTCCGCGTCGCACTCCTGGCGACGACCGGCCGGAGCGGGCTCGCGGCAACGATCGAGGCAACGGACCTCGCGGAGGTCCTCGCCGTCCTTCACGGTCAGGGCCTCGCCGATGACGAGATCTCCTTCCTCGGTGTTGTGCTCGTGCTGGGCGCGGGCGGCGGCACCAGGGGTTCGCCCGCCCGCGTGGTCGCGGCACATTACCTCCGGCCGGTGGCCCGTGACGCCGCCGGCCACGTCCAGCGGCTCGGCCCGGCCGTCCTCGCGACCTGGGACCCCGATCGCTCCGAGTATGACCATTTCGCGTGGGGGATCTACCCGGAGCTGGCCGCCCGCACCGCCCGTCGCGCGGGCGACCTCGAGCGCGAGCACCTGGACAGGGCGGAGCGGCTCCGGTTGGAGGCCGCGCCTGGTCCCGCCTGAGGCCGATTTCGACGAATCGGACTACACTCGACCTTCACACCGTGATCCCGGGCGCCCAGGGGGCGTTGCCCGCCGCGATCTCGATGCGTTCCACCGGGAGGCCGCATGACCAACCAGCGCCCGTCATCTACCAAGGTCGTGGACGAGCCTTTCAAGCACGTCATCGACGAGTACAAGCACAAGCTCCAGCGGGTGACGTGCACGTGCGGGTGGCAGGGCAGTAGCGCCTCCCCGGACGGCGTCAGCTCCGAGTGGAAGACCCACCACGTGAGCCACCGCCCGCCCGGTTCGTCGAAGCGCTGAGCCGCGGCGCGCGCGGCCCGAACCTCCCGTCGCGCGCCAGCGATCACACCCACGGGGCCCCGAAGCTCGCGATGTCCGACCAACCGGTCCTCGCGCTGGCGCTGGATGACGCGCCGTCCCTTCGCTCGCTGACGCCGGGCGCCCTTGCGGCGGTGCAAGGCGCATTCCTCTGCGTCCTCGCGGAGACCGGCGTCGCCGTCGGTTCGCCCACCGTGCGAGCGCGGCTCGCCGCCGAGCTGGACCGGATCGTGGCCGCCTTTGCCGCCGAGGCACGCGTCGGGTAGTGGCGGCGCCCGTGGCACGTGCGTGCCGCGAACGACCTTCGGCCCCCGAACGCGGTCCGGCCGGCCGGGGAGGGGACCGGGTCGCGCGGCGTACCATGACGCGGCCGGCTCGTCCGGCCCGACGCGATCATCCGTCCACCCATCGCGACGTCTGCCGACGTCGCTGCGCCACGCAGGAGGGTTCGCCCATGGCCACCGTCGCCGACACCATCCCGCAGCTCATCGGGCTCCTCGAGGGAAACGCCCGGGTCGAGGGCGGCGGGCTGCTCGTCACGGACGAGGCGACGTTCCGCGCCCGCACGATCGAGGACCTGGCCTGGACGCAGACCTTCTCGCAGGACCCGGCGACGGTCGAGGCGGCCCGCTGGCTGATCTGGGAGGCGAGCCAGGAGCTCGGCGCCCCGTCCGCGAGCATCCAGGAGCTGTATGCGGCCCGGAGTCGCGGCGAGGTCCGCGGCTTCACCGTCCCCGCCATAAAC
>JADGQG010000187.1 GCA_017882025.1 Chloroflexota bacterium | reverse complement strand
GCGAGTCGATCCCCATGTGGTTCGGGACCATGTCCGAGGCGAGGCGGATCCCGCGCGCCCAGGCGCGGTCCCGGAGGTTCGCGTAGGCGCCCTCGCCGCCGAGGTCCTCGGCGATCGCGTAATCGCGGAGCGAGTAGGCAGATGCGACGGCGTCGGGGTTCCCGCGGAGCTGCTTGATCCGCTGGGAGGCCGCGCTCCGTTCCCAGAGCCCGATCAGCCAGAGCCCGCCGAAGCCCCAGCGGGCCAGCTTGTCCAGCTCCTCGTCCGGGATCTCGTCCAGGCGCCGGATCGGCCGCCCGTAGGACTTCGAGAGTTGGTCCAGCCAGACGTAGGTGCTCTTGGCAATGAGGACCGCGCGCGGCATCCATGCCTTGTCCTCGGAGAAGCGCTCGGGTTCCACGTCCAGCTCCCCGAAGTCCGGTGGTTCGACGGCGCCGCCCCCGCCCGGGCCGCCATGAAAGCGCAGCCAGAGGGCACGCTCGTCCTCTGAGGCGATGTCGATGCCGGTCACGACCCGATCCAGCAACGCACCGAAGCGGTCGCCGAGCGCCGCTGCGAGGAACGCCCCCCAGTGGGTCCGGATCCAGCGGAGCTGGCCGCCCAGGCTGGTCGGCTCGGCCACCGCCGGCGCCCGCAGCATCGTCACCAGGTCCTGGCTCTCGGGCCCGAACGGCTTCCGCGCAGCGAAGAAGCGGCCGAGCTCCGCGATGACGGCCCGGTAGCGCGTTGCGGCCGACAGATCGGCGTCGTCGAACAGCTCGCGGAACGGATCGGCCGCCGGATTCGCGTTGGCGAGCCAGCAGTTGGCGAGCTCTTCGAGGGCGATCTCCCGGTTGGGCGTTTCGCCCGTCTCGCCCGCGAGGTAGTCGGCGGCCGTGAGCTCCCCGCGGTGGACGGCGAGCGGCGGGAAGCGCGCGGTGAACCGCGCCAGCGTCGCGTCGACCGCCTCCGCGCCCACGAGCTCGTCGAGGTGGTCGAGCGCGTCGTCGATCGCCTCCGGGTCCTCCTGCTCGCGGTAGATCCCTACGACGGCGTGGAGGATCTCGTCGACCAGGCCGAGGGCATTGAGCTCGCCCGGGCTGACCGTCGCGTCTGCCGCGCCGTCGGCGCGCCGACGGGCCGTCATCTCCACGGCCAGGCCGCGGACAGCGCGAAGGTTCGCGAGGATCACGTTCCCGGAGAGCTCGAAGAGTGTCTCGTCCAGGTGGTAGCGGGCGCGTGCGTCCACGGAGACGTGGAATTCGCGGCGGCTCACGGGGTCACCAGGACGCCGTGCAGGCGGATCTCGCTGATCGCCGCCTGGGCCGTCGGGCTGCCGACGGGCACTGGCCGGGTGGCTCGGACCTCGCGCGCACTGGCCTCCTCAGCCGCGAATACGAGGCACACGCCGCGGCTGCCGCATGACGCGTCGCCGATGGCGTTCGGCGTGCCGCGCTTCGCATAGATCATCCCGCTCGCGTTCGCCTCCATCCGTCCTTGTCCCGTGCAGCGTAGCCCACTCCGCGAGCCATGGCGCGGTCCCCGAGGGCCCGCTCATCGGTGCAGGACGATCGGCTGGCCGAGCGAACCGCGGATCGGCACGGATGGGGCCGACGAACGGTACCCGTCGCGTGCGGAACCGCGCCGGGCGCGCTACCGTCGGGGTGACATGCGCATCCGCCCGCGACCGGTCGCCCTCGCCAGGTGGTTGGCGGTGCCCGGACTCCTGTTGGCGGCGCTCGGGCTCCTGCTCGTCGCCTGCAGCGCCCCCGGCGGCGCGGGCTCCGCGGCGCCAACCGCCTCGTCGGCGTCGACGCCCACGCCGATCCGGAGCTTCATCGCCGCGGCGGACGCGGCCGCCATCGTCCTCGCGCAGGACCCGCGCTTCTCCGGAATCGGTGCGCGCGACCCACGCATGGTGGGCCAGGGATCGTGGTATGCGGTGACGCCCGACACCGCGGGCTGGCGCGTCACGATCCAGGTGGGCTGGGGCGACTGTCCCGCCGGTTGCATCAACCGGCACACCTGGGTGTACGTGGTCGGTTTCGATGGCGCTGTCTCGAAGATCGGCGAGACCGGCGACGAGCCGCCCGCCGCGAGCGGGCCCCCGGCCAGCGAACCCGCCGCAGGCTCGCCGCCGCCCCCGACCGCAGGAGGCCCTGGTGCTCCGCCCGTCCCGATCCCATCCGGCGGTGGGCCGTGGCTGGTCGGCGTGGCGACCGCCGGTCCCGTCTGCCCGGTGGAGCGCATCCCACCCGACCCCGCCTGCGCCCCGCGCCCCGTCGTCGGTGCGACGATCGTGGTCCTCGACACTGGCGGCCGAGAAGTCGCCAGGGTGACGACCGGCGCCGGCGGCACGTACCTTGTGGCGGTCCCCGCGGGGAGCATGCGGGTCGAGGCGGCACCGGTTGGCGGGCTGATGGGGCCGCCCGCGCCCATCGACGCGGTTGTGCCCGCGGGCCCGGGCGCATGGTTCCGGGTCGACCTGGCGTACGACACCGGGATCCGCTAGCCGGAGCGCGTTCTCGACGCTGCCTCAGCCGTCCGGGCCTGGTCCGCGGGCGCCCGAGCGGTCGGTCTGCGCCGTTCCTGCTACCTTGCCGGGCATGAACGATCGCGCATGACACGCCGTTCGGTTCGTCTCGTCGATCGCGCTGACACCGTGACGCGGATGGGCGGCATCACCGCCGCAACGGGCCGTCGGAGGGTGGCGGGCATCCGCGCGACGCTCGTGCTCATGTTCGCGGTCGCGCTGGCGGTGGCCGCGTGCGGCACCCCCGGCAAGACGGCCGCGGGCGTCGTGATCGCGCTGGATTCCTCGGGCGGGCAGGTGACCAGCTTCACGTTGCGGACCACCGACGGCCAGGTCATGCCATTCACCATCGGGGCGCTGGAGACGGACGGCGCCGCCTTCCCCGCCTCGCACCTGGCCGTGCATGCGGCGACGCTCCAGCCGATCGCCGTCGCCTACCGCGAGGAGGGTGGCCGGAACGTCGTCTACCGCCTGGTTGACGCACCGTAGGTCCAGCCAGGTTGGGGCGGCCGAGCGCACGAGCACGACGCGCGGCGGCGCGCCTGGCCGGGCTGATCGAGGCAGCGGGGCTTGCGTTGCTCGCGCTCCCGGCCCGGGCGATCCGCGGCGGCGCGCGGTGCCCGGATGGCTCCGGGCGGGACTGCGGCTGCGCGGCCCGATCGTCGTCGGCTGGATCGTGCGCCCAGGGGATCGTCGGCGCCGGCACCCTACCCGGCGCGCTTGGTGGCGCGCCCGCTGCGTCCGGCTATGCGGACTTTGTCTGGCTGGAACTGATCGTGACCGGCGGCGTGGGCGGCCGGATACACTGCCCGGATGCCACTCATCGCCACCGAGAGCCTGACCAAGCGCTACCCGGGACCGGGTGGTGGCGTCCTCGCGCTCGACGCGCTGAGCGTGGAGATCGAGCCGGGGATCGTGGGCCTGGTCGGGGCAAACGGAGCCGGCAAGAGCACGTTCCTGCGGATCCTTCTTGGGTTGCTGGCGCCGACGAGTGGACGGGCATCGGTCCTGGACCTGGACACCGCGTCGCACGGTGCCCGCATCCGCGAGCGGGTGGGGTACATGCCTGAGCACGACGTCCTCCCGCCAGACCTGACCGCCACCGACCTCGTGGCGCACCTCGCGGAGATAAGCGGCCTGCCCAGAACTGCAGCCCGCGAGCGGACGGCTGACGTCCTGCGCCACGTCGGCCTCTTCGAGGAGCGCTATCGACCGATCGGCGGCTACTCCACCGGCATGCGGCAGCGCGTGAAGCTGGCCCAGGCGCTCGTCCACGATCCGCGGCTCCTCCTCCTCGACGAGCCGACCAACGGCCTGGACCCCGCCGG
>JADGQG010000186.1 GCA_017882025.1 Chloroflexota bacterium | reverse complement strand
CAAGCGGATCATCAACGAGCCCACCGCGTCGTCGCTCGCCTACGGCCTCGACAAGCAGAAGGACGAGAAGATCGCCGTCTACGACCTGGGCGGCGGCACGTTCGACATCTCGATCCTGGAGCTGGGCGAGGGCGTCTTCGAGGTCAAGTCGACGAACGGCGACACGCACCTCGGGGGCGACGATTTCGACATCCGGGTGATGGACTGGCTCCTCGCGGAGTTCAAGAAGGACCAGGGGATCGACCTGCACTCCGATCCCCAGGCACTCCAGCGCCTCAAGGAAGCGGCCGAGAAGGCAAAGATCGAGCTGTCGTCGTCGATCTCCACGGAGATCAACCTGCCCTACGTCACCGCGGACGCCGCCGGCCCGAAGCATCTGGTCGTGACGCTCACCCGCGCCAAGCTCGAAGACCTGGTTGGCGACCTTGTCGAGAAGACGAGGGGCCCCGTCAGCCAGGCGATCAAGGACGCGGGCCTCACCGCGGCCGAGATCGACGAGGTCGTCCTCGTTGGCGGCATGACCCGGATGCCTGCGGTCATCGAGGCCGTCAAGGCGATGTTCGGGGGCAAGGAGCCCAACCGGGGCGTCAACCCGGACGAGGTCGTCGCGGTCGGCGCCGCGATCCAGGCCGGCGTCCTGGCGGGCGACGTCAAGGACGTCCTCCTGCTGGACGTCACGCCGCTCTCCCTCGGCATCGAGACGCTCGGCGGCGTCATGACGAAGCTCATCGAGCGGAATACGACGATCCCGACCTCAAAGAGCCAGGTCTTCTCCACGGCGTCGGACAACCAGCCGCAGGTCGAGATCCACGTCCTCCAGGGCGAGCGCGACTTCGCGGCCGATAACAAGACCCTGGGCCGGTTCATCCTGGACGGGATCCCCTCCGCCCCGCGCGGCGTACCCCAGGTCGAGGTGACGTTCGACATCGACGCGAACGGCATCGTCGAGGTTCGGGCGAAGGACCGCGCCACCGGCAAGGAACAGAAGGTCCAGATCACCGCCTCGTCCATGCTGGACAAGAAGGACGTGGACCGGATGGTCCGCGAGGCAACCGAACATGCGGCCGAAGATCAGAAGCGCCGCGAGGAGGTCGAGACCCGAAACCAGGCGGAGGCGCTCACGTTCCAGGCGGAGCGCACGCTCAAGGACCTCGGCGAGAAGGTCTCGCCCGAGGACCGGGTCGCCGTCGAGGGGAAGGTCTCCGACGTCCGCAACGCGCTCAAGACTGAATCGGCCGAGGTGGTCCAGGCGCGTGCGACCGAGCTCGCCGAGCTGCTCCAGAAGGTCGGCACGGCGGCCTACGCGGCGGCCAGCACGCCCCCGGGCGACGGAACCGGCGGGCCGGCCGGCGACGCAGGCGGCGAACCCGCCGCAACCCCGGATGCCGACGACGAGACGGTCGAGGGCGAGTTCAAGGAAGTCTAGGGTCCGCCGCGGGCACGTCCCGCGCGCACCATCCGATCGAGGCCCGGGCCGGCGTCCGGGCCTCGCGATTCGCGCTGGACCGACCTGGCGTCGTGAACGGACCAGAGCCGCGGCGCCGACCGCCGCCGGCCGGCAACCGCGTCGGCCCGCAGCGCGCCCGCCGCGTGCGAGGGTCTGCGCGCGTGCCGCGCCAGCCGGCGGGGTCGACCGGATACACTCCCCGTCCATGGCCGACCCGTCGACACCGCCCCTCATCCGTGCTCGCGCGCTGACGAAGCGCTTCGGGGCGTTCACCGCGGTGGACTCGATCGACTTCGACGTGGCGCCCGGCGAGAGCTTCGGCTTCCTGGGCCCGAACGGCGCCGGCAAGACCAGCACGATGCGGATGATCGCGTGCGTCTCGCCGGTCTCCGGCGGGGAGCTGTCCGTCCTGGGGATGGACCCGCGCGCCGACGGGCCGCGGATTCGCGCCCGACTGGGGGTCGTGCCCCAGCAGGACACGCTTGACCAGGAGCTGACGGTCTCGGAGAACCTGGCGATCTACGGCCGCTACTTCGACCTCCCGCGGAGCGTCATCCGGCAGCGGGTGGCCGAGCTTCTGGACTTCGTCCAGCTCTCGGAGCGGGCGCGTGACCAGGTCGAGCCGCTCTCCGGGGGGATGAAGCGGCGGCTGACGATCGCCCGGAGCCTGATCAACGAGCCGGACCTGCTCCTGCTCGACGAGCCGACCACGGGCCTCGACCCGCAGGCCCGGCACCTGCTCTGGGACCGGCTCTACCGCCTCAAACAGAAGGGCGTGACGCTGGTCCTCACCACGCACTACATGGACGAGGCGGAGCAGCTGTGCGACCGACTCGTGGTGATGGACAAGGCGAAGATCGTGGCTCAGGGCTCGCCGCGTCGGCTCATCGAGCAGCACAGCAGCCGCGAGGTCCTGGAGATGCGCTTCCCGGTGGGCGTCCAGGAGACGCTCGACGGGTTGCTCGAAGGGCTGGGCGACCGGGTGGAGCGGCTCCCCGACCGCGTGCTCGTCTACGCGGCCGATGGCGACGCGGCTGCGACCGCGGCCCACGAGCGCGGCCTGCGGCCGGAGATGAGCCTGGTCCGGCGCTCCTCGCTCGAGGATGTCTTCCTCCGGCTGACCGGCCGCAGCCTGGTCGACTGAGGCAAGCGTCGTGGCCACTCCCGCTTCGATCCGGGTCCTCGAGCACGAGCTGCTCAAGTACCGACGCGCGTTCCGCGGCACGCTCGTGAGCTCGTTCCTCAACCCGGTCCTGTACCTGGCGGCGATGGGTGTCGGGCTCGGCGGGTACGTCGCCGCGGGCAAGGGCGGCGCGGCGGCGTCCGCGGCGCTCCTGGGCGGCGTGAGCTACCTCGCGTTCCTGGCACCTGGACTCCTTGCCTCGACCGCGATGCAGACCGCGGCCGGTGAATCGACGTTCCCGATCATGGGCGGCATCCTGTGGGACAGGACGTTCCTCGGGATGCTCGCGACGCCGATCCGCGTGGTCGACATCCTGATCGGCAAGCTGCTCTACATCTGCCTGCGCCTGACGCTGGTGACGTGCATCTTCTTCGGCGTGATGGTCGTCTTCGGCGCGGCTACCGGCCCGCAGGCGTTCCTTGCCATCCCGGCGGCGATCCTCACGGGCCTCGCCTTCGTGACACCGATCATCGGGTACTCGGCGAGCCAGAAGGATCCGAGCGGGTTCAACGGTCTCTTTCGTTTCGGGGTGATCCCGCTCTTCCTGTTCTCGGGGACGTTCTTCCCCGTCAGCCAGCTGCCCGGGTTCCTGCAGCCGGTGGCGTTCGTCACGCCTCTGTGGCACGGAGTCGACCTCTGCCGAACGCTCGCCCTCGGGACGGCGACCCCGATCGGCGTGCTGATCCACGTCGCCTACCTCGTCGGGGTGGCAGCCCTGGGGCTCGTCCTGGCATCCATCGCGCTGCGGCGCCGGCTGCGCCAATGACACTTCTCGCGCGACTCGCGCCCCCCGCCCGGTTCGGTGGCCGCCGGGCCGGCCTCCTGATCGAGCGCAACCTCCTCGTCTACCGGCGCACGTGGATGGTCATCGTGTCCGGCTTCTTCGAGCCGCTCTTCTACCTCCTGTCGATCGGCCTCGGCCTCGGCGCACTCATCGGCGCGGTGCCGTTCGGTGGCCAGGAGGTGCCGTACACGGCGTTCGTTGCCCCTGCCCTCATGGCGTCATCGGCGATGAACGGTGCGATCTACGACTCGACGATGAACGTCTTCTACAAGCTGCGCGAAGCGAGGACCTACGACGCGATCCTCGCCACGCCGATCGGTGTAGGCGACGTGGCGCTCGGCGAGATCGGCTGGGCGCTGATCCGCGGCGCGATCTACGCGACGATGTTCCTGCTCGTCATGTTCGTCCTCGGGTTCGTCCGGAGCCCCCTCGCGATCCTGGCGCTGCCGGC
>JADGQG010000048.1 GCA_017882025.1 Chloroflexota bacterium | reverse complement strand
GTCTCCGAGTTCGATGCCCAGGAGCTCCGCAACGCGCTGGACCAGGTCCGGCGCGAGATCGCCACGCGCTTCGACTTCAAGGGCGCGACCGCGGAGATCACCCAGGAGAAGGACGCGCTCGCGATCATGGCCGACTCGGAGCTCAGGGCGAAGTCGATTCGCGAGCTGATCGAGTCAAAATCCATTCGGCGCAGCCTCTCGCTCAAGATCTTCGACTGGGGCGCGATCGAACAGGCCGGCGGGATGAAGGTCCGCCAGCACGTGGCCCTGCGGAGCGGCCTCCCGGATGACCTCGCCAGGAAGGTCACGAAGATCCTGCGGGACGAATTCCCGAAGACGAAGGGACAGATCCAGGGCGACGCCGTTCGTGTGAGCGCCAAGAGCAAGGACGACCTCCAGAAAGTGATCGCGCGGCTGCGCGAGCTCGACGAGACCGTCGCACTCCAGTTCTCCAACTACCGCTAGGAAAGGGGAGTCCGTGACCGTGACACCACGGACGGCCGGCCGCCTGATCGCCGATGCACTTGCCGCGGCTGGGGTCCGCGTCGCGTACACCGTTCCCGGAGAGAGCTTCCTTCCCCTCCTGGACGGCCTCGCCGGGGCCGGGATCCGGGTCGTCGCGACGCGCCACGAAGGCAGCGCGGCATTCATGGCCGCGGCCTCCGCAGCGCTCAGCGGCCATCCGACCGCGGTCCTCGGGACGCGGGCCGTGGGCGCTGCGAACCTGGCCATCGGCCTCCATGTCGCCCACGCGGATTCGCTCCCCGTCATCGCGCTCATCGGCCAGGTGGAGCGGTCGACCCGTGGCCGCGAAGGGTTCCAGGAGGTGGACCTTGCGTCCACGATTGGCGGGTACTGCCGCTGGGCCCGCGAGGTGCGCGACGCGGCCGCGCTGCCCGCGATCCTCGACGAGGCACTCCGGCGTGCTACGACCGGCCGACCCGGGCCGGTGCTCCTCTCCCTGCCGGAGGACCTGCTGGCGGAAGAGGTCGCCGATGCGCCGGCGCGGCCAGCGCCCGTGGCCGCGCTGGGGCCGTCTCGCACGCCGCCCTCCGACCCGCTGCACGTTCGCCGGATCCTCCACTTGCTGCTCGACGCGGAACGGCCGGTGATCCTGGCGGGCGGCGGCGTCCTGCGTTCGCGGGCGACCGCGGACCTCGTTCGCCTGGCCGAATTCGTGGACGTGCCCGTGATCGCCGCGTGGCGGCGGCCGGACGTCTTCCCGAACGACAATCCGCGCTACCTGGGGATGAGCGGCTATTTCGCAGCACGGACGGTTCGGCGCCGGCTGGAGGATGCCGATGCGATCCTCGTGATCGGCAGCCGTCTCAACGAGGTCGCCACGTATCACTACGCGATCCCGGCTCCGGGGACGCGCTGGGCGCACGTGGACGCGGAGCCGCTCGGGTCGCGTCCCGGGCTGGCACCGCCGACCCTCGCGCTGGCGGCCGACGCCCGCACGTTCCTTCGGGAGGCGCGCCGCGTTGTGGGTGCCGGAGTGCTCGATGCCGCGGGGCTGGAGCGACGGCGCGCCGCGACGGCAGCGGATCGCTCCGCCTACGAGGAAGCTCGCCGCGTCGACGATGCGGCCTGGGACGGGCCGGGCGTGCATCCGGGCCGGGTCGTCGCGACCCTCAACCGGGTCCTCTCGCCGGACACGATCGTCACGACGGACGCGGGCAACTTCGGCGGCTGGGCCGCGCGTGGCCTGATCCTGCGCAGGCCGGGCACGTTCCTCGGCACGACCGCAGGTGCCATGGGCTTCGCGATCCCGGCCGCGGTCGCGGCATCGCTCGCGGCTCCGGGACGACCGGTCGTGGCGCTGACTGGCGACGGCGGGGCCGGGATGACGATCGCGGAGCTGGAGACCGCCGTCCGCGTCGGCGTCCACCCGGTCGTGCTGGTGTTCGACAACGAGCGCTACGGCACCATCCACGACCACCAGGTGCGGCGCGGCCTCGCGCCGGTGGCCACGGATCTCGGCCCGGTCGACTGGGTCCGGGTCGCGGAGGGCTATGGTGCCCTGGGCGATCGAATCGAACGGGACGATGCATTCGAACCGGCGCTTCGGGCCGCTCTCGCGGCGGCTCGCCCGACCGTCCTCCACCTGGTGGTCGATCGTCGCTGGGTCTCTGTCGACCGGATTGCCGGCGCTGAGCCCGCGATCGCCGCTGGGCCGCCGGAGCCCGAGCCCGACGCGTCCGAGCCGGCATCACCCGCCGAGGCGGCCATCGACTCGGCCGTGAGGCCGGAGCCGGAGGCGATACCGGAACCCGAGCTTGGGCGGGATCCCGAGTCAAGGTCCGACGGACGGCCGGATCTCGGAGCGGATACCGCCGAACCGATGCCTGGACCCGGCCCCGAACCCGGGCTCAACACGGAACCGGCGGCGGACGCGCCCGATGCAGAGCCGCAGCCTGAGCCCGATACGGAGCCGGAGCCTGTTCTCGAGCCCGATCCCGGGACGCCCGCGGCACCGTGATCCACCGCCACGCCGGGGAGATCGGCGCCGGCCTGGAGCCCGCCCGCGCGGCCCGGCCCATCCGTCCCGGCGAGCGGATCCACGTCATCGGCGCCGGCGGTGCCGCCGCCGCCGCCGCGTGCCTTCTCGCACATCACGTCGGCGCGCGCGCCTCCGGTTGCGATGCTGCAGGTCCCTCGCAGTACACGCCACCGCTCCAGGACGCCGGGATCCCGCTCAGCTGGACCCACGACCCGGCGCACGTGGCCCGCGACGGGTCGGTGCTCGTGGACCGCCTCGCCGTCACGAAAGCCCTCACGTCGGTCCATCCCGATCACGCCGAACTCCTGGCAGCGCGCTCCTGGGGCATCCCCGCGATCAGCGTCCAGCAGCTGATCGCCGACGCTGCAGCGACGCGCGGCGGGGCGCTCGTCGGCGTTGCGGGGACGCACGGGAAGTCCACCACGACCGGCTGGCTGATCCATCTGCTCGCCGTCGCCGGGCTCGACCCGTCCGGGTTCGTGGGCGCCCTGCTCCCGCCGATGCTCGTCGGGGGCTCGCGCCCGTCAACGGTCCGTCTCGGCGAGGGGCGCCATTTCGTGGTCGAGGCCGACGAGTACGCCGGCAACTTTGACTCGTACCGCCCGGCGATCGGCGCCCTCACGAACGCCGACTGGGACCACCCGGACGTCTTCCCGGACCGCGCCGCGGTCGTCGCGGCATTCGGCGCCTGGATCCGCCTCTTTGACGCGGGAGCGGAGGACCCGGTCCTCGTCGCGAACACCGGTGATCCGGGCGTCCGCGAGGTGCTGGCGGGGCTGCGCGACTGGCCCGGCCGGCTGGTCGCGGTGTGCGTCGTCCGTGCCGAAGAGGATCCGGCAGTCGCCGCCGCCGTGCTCGCCGGCACGTACACCACGGCTCGCGGCCCTGCCACCGCCATTGCCGGCCGCTGGCAGGTCTCCTCGGCGGGGGAGGGGAGCCTCGAGATTGCGGGCCTCTCGGCCCCGGGCACCGTCACGACTCGTATCGCCCTCGCCGGACGACACAACGCGGAGAACGGCCTCGTCGCCGCCGGCGCGGCGCTCGTCGCGGGCGCCGCGATGTCGGCGATCCTCGACGGCCTCGCGACGTTCAGCGGGGTCGGGCGCCGCCTGGAGCTGAAGGGCGACGTGGACGGGATCGTGGTCCTTGATGACTACGGGCACCACCCCACGGCCATGGCGGCGACGTTTGCGGCGGTGGCCGACCGTTATCCCGGCCGTCGGCTGTGGGCGGTCTACGAACCGCTCACCTTCCATCGGACCGCGGCGATGCTCGATGAGTTCGCGGATGTCCTCGCGCGGGCGGATCGCGTGGCGATCGCCGCCATCCACGCGGGCCGCGACCCGGATACCACGATCACGTCCGCGCGGGCGCTGGCGGACGCGGTGAACGCCCGGGGTCGTGCGCAGGCTTCGGCACCAGGGTCCGTCGAATCGACCGCCGACTGGCTGGCCCCACGCGTCGAGCGCGGCGACGTGGTCCTGGTCATGGGCGGCGGCCGGTCCTACGTCATCGCCGAGCGGCTCCTCGAGTACCTCCGGGCGCGGGTGGCGAGCTGAGCCGCGGGCGCGTACGCTCGATCCATGACGGACTCGCCGATCATTCGCGATGATGATCCTCGCGACCGGCTGGCGGCGGCGCTCGACGCGCTGACGGTCGCCGATCTGCCGCGCCTCGCCGCCGCCTGGACCCCGGAGCTGCGCGACGAGCTGCGACTGGCCGACTTCGTTCTCTCCGAGCACGAACGCGGCGACCTCACGCACGTCGTCGGCCCGCTGCTCGATCGCATCCCGTTGCTCGGGGCGGTCGTCGAGGAGTCCGACGACCTGGCGCCGCACGATCGGGCGGGTGGCGAGGCAGCGCTCGAGGTGATCGAGGGGGCGGTGATGGCCCTCCACGCCGCGGACCTGCTGACGCCCGAGCGCCGCGCCCGGCTGGCCGCTCCGTGGCTGGCGGCTCGGTCGGACGATGGCGAGGGAACGCCCGGCGGCGCGTAATCCGGATCAGGCGGCAGCTGCCTGGTCGAGCGCCGACTGGAGCGACGCCGCGTAGCCCTGGCTCGTGAACGTGGCGCCGCTGACCGTGTCGATCGTCGCGCTCTGGGCAGTCAGGGCCTCGCTCGCGAGGACCGGGGCCGCAGCGGCGCTGATCGAAGAGGAATGCGGGTTGTCGGACGGAGCCTGGAGGGTCGTCACGCCGGTGAGCTTCCCGTTCGCGATCGTGACCTGCACCTGGACCACGCCGTAGCGCGTCTGGATCGCTGTCCCGGTGTACGAGGCCGTCGCGCTGGTGACCGTGGTCACGGACGTCCTGCCGGTGCCCGCTGCGGCCGTCGTGCCCGACGTCGTCGTGGCGCCGGCTGTTGCTCCGCCCCCGAGCGCGACCGTCGACGAGAGCGCTGTGCCGGAGGCGTTCGGCGTCTTGAAGTTGCCAAGCAGGACGAGGGCAAGGGCGGTCAGGCTGAGGGCGACGGCGCCGCGGCGAGGAAGCATCGGATGGAACCTCCGTGGTCGGATCCGGTCACGAGCGGATCTCCGGGCACCACGATGGCGCACAGAACCTTGCGATTGGCTGAACGACATGCCCGGCGGCGATCGTCCAGGGACGACTGGCGAGGATCAGCGCCTCCGCGCGTCCTCCCCGGGGATCCCGCGCGCCGCGAGCGTGGCCGCCAAGCCTTCGAGGTCCTCAACCGTCACGTACAGGGCGGGGACCCGGAGGCGCCCCAACCGGACCGTGTCCCTGAAGTCGACTCGCACGCCACCTCGATGGGAGCCGCCGAACGTGACGTCCCCATGCCGCACGCTCCTGCGGACGCCGATCGCCGTGATCCAGTGCCACGGTCCCTCGACCCGCCACGAGGCGATGTTGGTCACCGGCGTGTGGATGCGGAAGAAGCCGAAGTGCGCATCCAGCTCGTCGCCCACGACCACGAACGCATTGCCGGTCCGCACCCCGAAGAGGCGGAGCAGTGGGCGCGACCGTTGCCCGATCCGAAATGGAAACTGCTGGGCTGCCATATCGGCGTCAGCGTAGCCGGAAGCCGGAAGCCGGAAGCCGGGCGACGAGCGCTCGGTGCGTGACCGGCTGACATCCGACCCGCCTTCAGGCGCGGCGCGCCGGGACCCGCGCCAGCTCGCGGGCGATGCCCGCGGCCCAGCTCTCGATCGCCTTCCAGTCACGGTAGTCGCCCTCGGAGACCATCGTCTTCGCGATCAGCCGCTCAGCGAACCCGAGCGCGCTGCCATCCACCATGCTGCGGTCCAGGGCGCCGAAGAAGATCCGGTGCTCGCGCGGATTGACCATCGCGCGGAGCGCGGCCACCTCCTTCGGCTCGACTGGCGTGTGCCTCGTCGCGAGGTCACCCACCGGGCCGCTGCTGAAGAGCCAGACCGGGCGATGGACCAGCACCGCGCGGTTTCGCCGCACGTATTCCGCGGCTTCCTTCACCCAGTGCCCGCCGTACACGCCGCTCCCGATGACGAAGGCGTCCGCATCGGCAGACGCAGCCGCTCCGGACGCGGCTTGCACGGCGACCTCGAGACGATCTTCACGGAGCCGCGTCGCGATGCGTTCGGCGATGGCCTGGGTGGACCCGAGCCGGCTCCCGTAGATGACCAGCACCTGCATGAGCGTCACATTCCGTTCGTTGTTCCCAACCGACGCGCCAAGGGCCTGCTAGCTCGGATCGGTCGCCAGGCCCTCGACGACCTCCACGCCCGGGAGCGTCAGGAGGATCGCCGGCGCCGCAATGACCTTCCAGCGACGACTGCCGCCGCCGAGCACGACTCGCGCGCGCCTCATGACCGCGGCGTCGATCCAGATCGGGAGGTCGGGCGGCAGGCCGAACGGGGTGACACCGCCGATCTCCATGCCGGTCAGGGTACGCGTCTCCTCGGGCGCCGCGAACGACGCCTTGCGCGTGCCGAGACGCGCGCGAACCACGCGGTTGACGTCGAGCCGATGCGGCGCAAGGACGACGCACATTGCGTACCGACGGGGTTCCGATTTGCCGACGACAACGATCGTGTTGGCGGAATCGTTCGGATCGAAGCCGTAGGCCGAACAGAACGCCGCCGTGTCCGCCAACGCCGGATCGCAGGGGAAGAGCTCGTACGCCACCCCGCGCCCCGCGAGCGCCTGTTCGAGCCGCGCGCGATCGTCATCGACGTCCATGTTGGACGCGGCCGCGTCGGGCATGGCCGTTCCGATCAGGCGACGGGAACGACCTGTTTCCCGTCTCGGCCTGCCCCAAGGTCCCCGCGCACCGCGGCGGCGCCGTGATCCGACGACCAGGACGCCACGGCGACCCGGAGGGCGATGGAATCGGGCCGGACCGTGAGCCGGTTGCCGGCCCGGACGTCGCGGTCGAGCTGGTCGATCGTCCCTCGATAGGCGGGCCTGGCATTGGCGACACGCTCGCCCGACGGAAAGACATCGAAATACCCGTCGGTGGAGATGACGATGAGTGCTTCGGGGGTGGCGAACTTTGTACGAGCCATGGTGATATCCGATCTTGGGTGCGCCTCGAGCAACGGAACGGCGGCTCGGGCGACTCAGGGTAGCACCGCTGGCCGTGGGCTCTCGCAATCTGGCGAGTTCTCCGACCTGGCCGGGCGGCCGGGGTCGGCCCGGTCCGATCCGTGGCCCCTGCTCGTGTTGCGCAGCCGGCAACTGCTCGCCCGTTTCCGACTGACGAACCACGGTTGCGGGCGCCGAGCGGGTCCGTCCGGCCGTTCGCACGAGCATCGAAAATCGTTGACATTCGCAGGGGCGCGGGAAAACACTGTGACCATGCAATTGCCCGGACCGAGACGGGAGCTCGTACGGGCTCAAGTGGGGCAGCACGAGGGAACCGGCGGTCGCAATCGGCGATTCGTCGGCAACATTCGTGTAGCCGAAAGGAATGGCGAGCGATGACACAGACACTTCCGGTGGCCGCGCTCGATCACGTGGTCGTCGATCGTTACACCGACATCGTCGGTCCGAGCAACGAGATGCTCGGGCCCGTCCGCGACGGTGGTCGGATCGAGTACCTGACCGTCCCTGGTTGTTGGGGGCCGATGATCACGCCGTCGATCCGGAGCGGACATGAAGTCACGCTGCCCGTCCGTGTCGAAGGCGCGAAGGTCGGCGACGCGGTCGCCCTCCACGTCGAGAAGCTCGAGCAGGTTTCGCGTGCAACGAGTTCGGGCGTCACCAGCAACTGGGACGGCCACTTCCTCAGCGATCCCTTCGTGGCCGGTATCTGTCCGACCTGCCGCGATGCAGGTCGCCACTTTCTGTACCCGGACACGTATCTCGACGGCTTCGGCGAGGGCGCCGTCAAGTGCAGCACGTGCCATTCCGAGGTCAACCCCTTCCACCTGGTCGAGGGTTACACGATGGTCTTCGACGACCCGAAGGGGATCGGCGTGACCGTCACCCCCGAGCGGGCGCAGGAGATCGGCCGTGACGGCCGCGCGTGGGTTGGGTTGACCGCGCAGAGCCGCCAGCACCCGGTCGTCGCCATGGCGACGGCCGACCTCGTCGGTCTGATGACGCGCTGCCGGATCTCGGCCGGGAACCTCGGCTCGATTCCCGCGATCGATCTGCCGAGCTCCCACAACTGCGGCGACTTCGGTGCGTTCCTCGTGGGCGCCGAGCACGAGTTCGCGGTCACCGAGGAACAGCTCGAGCTGCGGACCGACGTCCACATGGACATCGACTCGGTGCGCGAGGGCAGCATCGTCATCGTGCCCGTCAAAGTCGACGGGGCCGGCATTTACGCTGGCGACGTCCACGCGATGATCGGCGACGGCGAGGTGGCGGTCCACACGACCGACATCGGCGCCCGCCTGGTCGTCCGGGTCGAGATCATCAAGGGCCTGGCACTCGACGGCCCGATCCTCCTCCCGCCCGCCGACGACCTCCCGTTTCTTGCCAGGCCGTTCACGGCCAGCGAGGTCACTCGGGCGAAGGCCCTGGCCGAGGCGAACCGTACCCGACTCGAGGGACCGGTCCTGCCGATCCAGGTCCTTGGCTCCGGGCCGTTCATCAACGCCGCCGCCGACAACGGCATCGCACGCGCGGCGAAGCTCCTGGGCATGACTGAGAACGAGGTGAAGAACCGGGCAACGATCTCTGGTGCGATCGAGATCGGTCGACTGCCGGGCTTCGTTCAGGTCAACCTGCTCGTCCCGCGCGAGCGACTCGAGCGCATGGGAATCGACCATCTCGTCGAGGCGCAATACGGCAAGGCCGCTGGCTGGTGATCGAGCCGCACGGGGGAATGGCCGGCGGGCCCGCTGTGCACGTGAGCGTGACGCTGAAGGGGTCGCTCGCCGGACGTTTTCCCGGCGGCCGGACTGACGTGGAGGTGGCGGGGGGCGCTGCGGTCGAGGCGCTGATTGAAGCACTCGACCTGCCGCGCTCCTCCTACATCTTCGTCGTCAATGGCGCGACCTCCGTCCGCGGTGCTCCACTGCGGGACGGCGATCGCGTGCAGGTCATTCCGCCGATGGCGGGCGGCTGACCTGGCCTGCTCCACGAGCCGCTCATCGAAGAGGTCCGCGACGGTGCGGGACGGGAGGGCGCGTTGCGCCAGCCTCAGTCAGGCGCCGGTTCGGTCAGGAGTTCGACGAGGAGATCCAGGTCACCCGGTGCCAGGCCGTTTCGGCGAAGGAGCTTCCCGGCGTCGCCATGGCGCGCCGCCAGGTGCTGAAGCATGGCCTCCATGTACGCCGGCGGGCACTCGAGCTCGACGGGGCTCGCGCGCCAGTCGACGAAGTGGGGGTCGTCAGGGTCAGGATCGCTGAACGCGACGCCCGTGAGCACGTAGTCGGCGACGATCACGTCGGCCGGGACCCCGACGGCGGAGAGCAGGAGCGCGATGGTCACGCCGGTGCGGTCCTTGCCGGCAGCGCAGCCGATCACGGCCGGGAGGCCGTCCGGCTCCAGCAGGGCCCGGGCCACGTCGGCGAGCAGCGGCGCCCGCTCGTCGAGCATGTGCCGGTAGGTCGCCGCGAGGCCGATGACCGGGGTGGGGTCGTCCTCGAGGAGCGGGATGCTCCGGTACCGAACGCCGGAGCTCGTGGCAAAGACGCTCGGCGCGTCCGTGAGCTCGTGGGGCCAGCGCAGGTCGATCACGGTCCGGAGGCCCATGTCGAGCAACGCGTCCCGGGACGCAGGAGGGATCACATCGAGCGCGTCGGTTCGAAGCAGGGTCCGCCACCGGGTCCGGCGGCCTCCCTTCGCCGGGTAGCCTCCGATGTCGCGAAGGTTCCGGGTGCCGGGGAGTCGAAGGTGGCGGCCGTCCGTCAGGGTTGGGATCATGTCGCTACGGTACCGCGGCGTCGCTTGCCACGCGACGCCGGCCATCCTCGGACGGTTCGTCAGGCGCGATCGTGGAGGACCTGGCGTCGCCGAGCAGTAGAGTTGGGGTCATGAAGCACCAGGCGCCCCTTACCGTCGGTCCGCTGGTCGCCGGGCCAGGCACCCGAGTGATCGGCGTCGTCCCCGTCGACCTGGGCGAGGGCCGCCTCGTGGAATTGCCGATCGTGGTCGTCCACGGAGCGTTTCCCGGCGCGCGGGTGGCGGTGACCGCGGGGATCCACGGTGCCGAGTATGTGTCGATCGTCGCGCTCCGCGACGTGGCGATGAGCCTCGACCCCGCCCTCGTGCGCGGGTCGCTCGTCGCGGTCCTCACTGCGAACCCGGCCGCGTTCGCTGCCCGAACCATCTACCTCAACCCGATGGACGGAACGAACCTCAACCGCGTCTTCCCGGGGAAGGCGGATGGCTCGCCGACCCAACGGCTGGCGCGATGGATCACCGACCATGTCATCGCGGGTTCCGACGTCTTCGTCGACATGCACTGCGGCGACATGAACGAGGCCCTCGTGTCGTTCACGGGAGTCGAGGAGACTGGCGACGCCGATGTGGATGCACGGAGCCGCGCCCTCGCTGAAGCGTACGGCCTGCGGTATCTCCTCATCGGGCCCGCGTCAGGCACGACCACGACAGCCGCCGCTTCGCTCGGCATCTCCGCGGTTCTTGGCGAGGTCGGCGGGCAGGGCCGATGGCCGGCCGAAGATGTCGCCCTCCACGCGGCGGGCTTGCGCCGGCTGCTTCGCGCCGCAGGCCTCGTCGACGAGGCGCCCGAAACACCGCGCCACGTGACCGAGATGCTCCGGTCGGAGGCGTGGATGCGCGCGACGAGCACAGGGTACTGGCACCCCTCGGTCGAGGTCGGCATGCGGGTCGCCAAGGGTACGGTCGTCGGGGAGGTGAGGGACGCCTTCGGCAAGGTCCTCGAGCAACCGATCGCGCCGCTCGATGGCGTGGTGATCTTCCTCGTCACGTCGCTCGCGATGAACGAGGGCGACCCACTCCTCGCGCTCGCGGGCTGATCGCGGGCCGAACGGCAGCGTGGATCGTCTCTATCCGGACTTTGCGGACCTCAAGGGCACGCACTACCCGGTAGCCCTGCTGACGCCTCCCGGCTCGGCGTGCCCCATCATGGTGGAGACCACGATCCCGACGGCAACGGGTGGGCCCTGCCGGAGAACCCAGCACGCTCATGGAACCCAGGAGAGGACGAACCGATGGACGAACAGGCCGTTCGCAATCGCGCCCAGGGTGTCTGCGAGGCGCTCGTCGCCGGGGACATCGACCGGGCGAGCGAAGATTTCAGCAAGGAGCTTCGGCAGAACCTCGGGGAGGTGCTGGCCCTTCTGCCGTTGCCGACGAACGACGCG
>JADGQG010000185.1 GCA_017882025.1 Chloroflexota bacterium | reverse complement strand
CGGGCCAACGGGCTGCTGGGCACCGGCGGCCAGTCCGAGCTCTGGATCGGGACCGGTCCCGCCGCGCACGACCCGGGGCGGCCCGGCCACCCGACGCGAGCGGAGCTACGGACAGAGCTGGTGGCGGAGGGAACGCTCATCCCCGTCGCGGTGGAGGGGCTGCGCGGCCCGCGCCTGGTGGTCGCGTCCGACCTGCCGGTGCTGGAGCGGGCCGTCGCGGAGGTCGCAGCCGGCGAGTCGCCGGGCGGTGCGGCCATCGCGGTCAGCTTCCTCGCTCCGCTCGACCCGTTCTGCTGGGATCGAGACCTCCTGCGCGGGTTGTTCGGCTTCGATTACGTGTGGGAGGTGTACGTCCCGCAGGCAAAGCGACGCTGGGGCTATTACGTCCTGCCGATCCTGTTCGGCGACCAGCTGGTTGGCCGGATCGAGCCGCGCTTCGATCGCCCGGCGCGAGCCGTCCGAGTGCTGGGCACCTGGTGGGAACCGGGCTTCGATCCGCTCGAGGCAGAGGGGTTCATACCGGCATTCGCCTCGGCGCTGGCTGCCTACCGCGCCTTCGGTCGCGCGACGCGCGTCACGTTCCCGCGGGATCGGTCCAGCCGGACGCTCGCGGGCGCTGTCGCCCGGGCTGGCTGACGGCGTCGCGACGGCGGCGCTCGAGCGTCGCCTGTGGGAGGATCATGTCTCGAACAGACCCAGCCCCACCGCCCGGAGGATCCCATGGCCGCAGTTCGACGCGCCGAAGCCACCTGGACAGGCTCCCTCGCCGAGGGAAGCGGAATGATCAACAACGTGACGAGCGGGTCGATCGCCCGGCTGCCGGTCACCTGGGCCTCGCGGACCGAGGCAGCGGACGGACGGACGAGCCCCGAGGAGCTGGTGGCCGCAGCCCACGCTTCCTGCTACGCGATGGCGTTCTCGGGCGACCTCACGCGCAACGGGACCCCGCCGACCTCGCTGGAAGTGGACGCGACCGTCACGTTCGACAAGGTCGAGGCCGGCTGGAAGGTGGTCTCGTCCGCGCTGACGGTGCGCGGCGTGGTCCCCGGGATCGACGCGGCGACCTTCACGACGCTCGCCGAGGCGGCGCGGGACGGCTGCCCGATCTCCGGGATGATGAAGGGCAACGTGGCGCTGTCGGTCGAGGCGACGCTGGAGGGCTGATCAGCTGATCGTGAGAAGCCGGCGCGTGTTCTCCACGGTGATCTGGCGGATCTCCGCCTCCCCCACCCCGGCTGCGCGGAGCCGCGGCAGGAACGTCTCCTGGAGGTACGTGTAGCCGTTCCCCCCATAGTGCCGGAGCTGCTGGTTGTGGCAGACATCCTGCGAGAGGAGGATACGGTCGGCCCGGCCGCGCGCGAGCAGCTCCAGCAGGAGCAGGATGAGCCGCGGCTCTCCCATGCGTTCCTGCGGGGTGAACGACATGCCCAGGAAGTCGAACTCGATGTTCGCGCCGCGCTCCATGATCGCGAGCCAGTACTCCAGCTCCGGGTGGGAATCAGCGTGACCGATCACCACCCGCGCCGGGTCGGCGCCGGCTTCCTCCAGGACGTGCAGCTGCGCCAGACCCACGTCGCTCATCACGGCGTGCGTCATGACCGCCAGGCCCGTCGCGCGAGACGCGCGGCCGACGGCCCGGAAGACGCGCTCCTCCTGCGCCGAAAGCCACGGCTTGTCCGTTCCGATCTCGCCGATGATCCCGGGCCGGACGTGGGTCCCGTCGGCACCGCCGAGGATCTCGCCCACGAGGATCTCCTCAAGCGCCTCCACGGAGCGGCGATCGACGAGCGCATCCGGCGGGTAGTACGCGCCGCGATACCAGCCGCAGCCCATGACCAGGTGGAGCCCGGACGCTTCGGCCAACCGGCGCAGCCGCAGCGGGTCGCGGCCGATGGCGGCCAGCGTGACATCCACCAGGCAGGTCCCGCCCAGCTCCCGGAAGCGGGCGAGCTCGGGCAGGATCAGCTGGTCCTCCCCCGTCAGCTCCCAGTAGTCCCAGCGGCCCGGGATCTGCCAGAGGACGCAGCGGGTATGCTCGTGGGGGAGGGTGAATCCCAGCGCGTCGGGTGGGACCGGGCCCAGGACCGTCTGGACATGGGGCGTCATGCGCCGATCATAGGCGCGCCGAGCAGGCGCCCGCGTTGTCCGGCGAGCAGATTCGGCCTATAGTCCCGCGCAGCCGCGGGGCGGGGGACGCGCGACCGATCAGAGGGAGCACTGGCTGCCCGACGGCGGGCTGCCTCGTGGAGGAGGAATACGCAATGCAGACGAAGCGCCGATTCGCGGTGCTCGTGACCGTATTCGGGCTCGCGCTTGCCGCCTGCTCGAGCGGCGCGAGCCCAACGCCCGCCTCGCTCCTGGGCAATGTCCTGGCCAAGGGCACGATCGTGATGTCCACAGATCCGCAGTACCCGCCCCAGTCCTCGTTGAAGTCGGACGGGACGTACGAGGGCTTCGACATCGACGTGGGGTCCGAGATCGCCAAGCGGCTCGGCGTGAAGATCACCTTCCAGACCCCCGACTGGAACCTGATCACCGCCGGCTCCTGGGCCGGGCGCTGGGATTTCAGCGTCGGCTCGATGACGATCACGCCCCAACGCGAGAAGGTCCTCGCCTTCAGCAAGCCTTACTACTACACGCCCGCCCAGATCGCAGCCTCGACGGCCTCTGGTATCACGACCCTGGACGGGCTCGCCGGCAAGGTCATCTGCGCCGGCGAGGCGACGACGTACTACGACTGGCTGACCGGGGCGCCCGGCCGGCCGTCGGTGACCGCGACGCCGCCGGCCGGCTCCACGGCAACGACCCTCAGCACGGACCGGCTCTGCGCCGAGGCGTGGAAGGCCGGGCGGAAGGATTTCCAGGGCTGGCTGAGCTCGTCGACCACCGTCGAGCAGGCGATCAAGGACGGGCTGCCGCTCGTGAAGGTCGGCGGCCCGGTCTACAACGAGCCGCTCGGCGTGGCGTTTGACAAGGGCGGCCCGGACCCGACGAGCATGGTGGCAAAGGTCAACGAAATCCTCGACGCCATGCGTGCCGATGGGACCCTCAAGGGCTTCTCCCAGAAATGGTTCAACAGCGACATGACCGTCGCGCCGGGCGCCTGACCATCACGCGCTGATTCGACGGGGCGCCCACGCCGGGCGCCCCGTCGCCGTTTTCGGGCTAAGAAGGGAGGGACCAGCAGGTGAGCCAGGGCTTCGGCATGGGACACGTGACCGCGGGGATCCTCCCTCCGGCCGAGCCGCATGCGATCGTGGAACAGATCGCGACCCAGCGACGCCGGAACACCCGGCGGTTCCGGATCACGTTCGTCGTGACCTGGATCCTCCTGGTCGGTGGCCTCGTCGGCTTCCTCTTCGTCAGTGGGAAGATCGACACGGCCTTCCTCTCCAAGTGGGGCGGCTACATCCTCGGAGGCGTGCAGACCACCATCCTCGTGGCGGTCTGTTCGATCATCATCGCGATCTGCCTCGCGGTCCTGGGCGCGCTCGGCCGGCTGAGCTCGAACCCCATCCTGTTCGCGGTTTCCACCCTCTATGTGTCGCTGGTCCGCGGGACGCCCCTCATCGTGCAGATCCTGTTCATCTACCTCGCCCTGCCGCAGGTCTGGTCGGGCTTCGCGGACGTTCCAACGATCGCGCTGGGGATCTTCGCGCTCGCGTTCAACTACGGCGCGTACATGACGGAAACGTTCCGGGCGGGCATCCAGGCCGTGCCGCGCGGCCAGACCGAAGCTGCCGAGGCGCTGGGGATGCAGGCCCGGACGCGGATGCGCCGGATCATCCTGCCCCAGGCCGTCCGGATCATCACCCCCGCGATCGGCAACGAGTTCATCTCGATGATCAAGGACTCGGCCCTCGTCTCGATCATCGCCGTCCCCGAGCTCCTGTGGCGCGCCCAGCGCGTCGGGCAG
>JADGQG010000184.1 GCA_017882025.1 Chloroflexota bacterium | reverse complement strand
GACGGACGTCCGCTCCTGCACCACGCGATCCTCGCGGTGGCGACGGTCTCGGACGAGGTCGTCGTGGTGATCGGATCCGACGGCGCTCGGCCGCCGCTGCCCGTCGACGCGGAGGTCAGGGTTCGCGTGGTCCGGGATGCCGTCGCCAACCGCGGGCCGCTCGCCGGGTTGGCAGCTGGGCTCGCGGCTGCGCGCGGACGGCTCGCGATCCTCGTAGGTGGCGACCAGCCGTCGCTGTCGCCGGCGGTCCTCGCCGAGCTGCTCCTGTGGCTGGGCCAGGAGGCGGACGGGCCACCGCTCGACGCCGTGGCGCTCGCGGAGGACGGGCTGGTCCGGCCGTTGCCCGTGGCTATGCGCGTGGCCACCGTTCGTCCGGTGGTCGCGGCGCTCCTCGACGGCGAGACCCGGAGCCTCGTGGGCCTCTTCGACCACCTTCGGGTCGGCACCCTGGAGCCCGAGCGCTGGCGGGCGCTGGACCCGGATGGTGCGTCACTCCGCGATGTCGACACCCCGGATGACCTGGCCCGGCGCTGACCGCGCCCGGCCGACCGGCCCCACCCTCGGGGTCCGCTCGGCCCTACCCGGCCGCTTGACGCGGCAGCCACACTCCATCCAGAAGGACGACCGCCGGGCCCGGGGTCGGGAACCGGCTCGTCCGCGTCGGCAGAGATGCGGAGGAGCGGACGACCATGGACCGCACACAGGTCGTGATCATGGGCGCCGCCGGGCGCGACTTCCACGACTTCAACGTCGTCTACCGCGACGACCCCAGCGTCGAGGTTGTCGCCTTCACGGCGACGCAGATTCCCGGGATCGATCACCGTCGGTACCCGCCGGAGCTCGCCGGGCCGCTCTACCCGGACGGCATCGACATCGTCCCCGAGTCCGAGCTGGAGAGGATCTTCGCCCGCCAGAAGATCGACCGGGTCGTCTTCGCATACAGCGACGTGGCCCACGAGTTCGTCATGCACCAGGCCAGCCGAGTGCTGGCGGGCGGCGCGAACTTCGTGCTCCTCGGTCCCGTCAGCACCATGATCAAGAGCACCAAGCCGGTGGTCGCCACGGGGGCCACGCGCACCGGTGCCGGCAAGAGCCAGACCACGCGCTACCTTGCCAGCCTGCTCGAGGCGCAGGGGCTGAAGGTCGTGGTGATCCGCCACCCGATGCCGTACGGCGACCTGGTGAAACAGCGCGTCCAGCGCTTCGCGACCTACGCGGACCTGGACCGCCACGAGACCACGATCGAGGAACGCGAGGAGTACGAGCCGCACCTCGATGCCGGTCGGGTCCTCTTTGCGGGCGTGGACTACGAGGCGATCCTCCGCGAGGCGGAGAAGGAAGCCGACGTCATCCTCTGGGATGGCGGCAACAACGACTTCCCGTTCTACAAGCCGGACCTCTTCGTGGTCGTGGCGGATCCCCTGCGGCCGGATCATGCAGTCCACTACCACCCGGGCGAGGCCAACCTCCGGATGGCCGACGTCGTGGTCATCAACAAGGTCGACTCGGCCGAGCCGGGCGCCGTGGAGATGGTCCGCGCCGACATCGCCGCCCTCAACCCGCGGGCGGAGGTGATCCTCGGCCGCTCGTCGCTGACGCTCGAAGGCGGCACGATCGAGGGGAAGCGGGTCGCCGTCGTCGAGGACGGCCCGACGCTCACGCATGGCGGCATGACGTTCGGGGCCGGCATCGTGGCCGCCCGGCGCTTCGGCGCCGCGGAGGTCGTGGACCCGGTCCCGTACGCGAAGGGCAGCCTTGCCCTGACGCTCGCCAAGTACCCTGCCCTCGAGCACCTCCTCCCGGCCATGGGCTACGGACAGGAGCAGATGCACGAGCTGGAGGACACGCTCAACGCGATGCCCGCCGACCTGGTCCTCGCGGCGACCCCGATCGACCTCAACCGGGTGCTCCGCCTCGAGAAGCCTGTCGTCCGCGTCCGCTACGAGCTTGAGGAAGTCCCCGGCGAGCCGGACGTCCCAACCCTCACCGACCTCGTCGCGCCGATCGTCGCCCGCGCCCGCGCGGCCGTGGCGGCCGGCGCCCGCTGACGGGAGGCAGGTCCGATGGCGGAGCACTTCCTGACTCTCGATTCGCTCGGTCGCGAAGGAGTCCGGGAGATCCTCGACCTCTCGCACCGGTTCAAGCGCGAGCCCGGCCGGCACCGGGGCGCGCTCGCCGGCGGGCGAGTCGGGATGATCTTCGACAAGCCGTCGACGCGCACCCGCGTGAGCCTCGAAGGCGCCGCCTGGGCGCTCGGAATGCTCCCGATCGTCCTCCGACCCGACGAGCTCCAGCTGGGCCACGGCGAGACGGTCGCCGACACCGCGCGGGTCCTGTCGCGCTACCTGTCCGCCCTCACGATTCGGACCTTCGCCCAGGCCCGGGTTGAGGAGCTGGCGGCCAACTCCAGCATCCCGATCATCAATGCCCTGACCGACGAGCATCACCCGTGCCAGGCGCTGGCCGATGCGATGACGCTCGAGGAGGCCCTCGGAGACCTTCGGGGCCGGCGCGTGGCCTTCGTCGGGGACGGCAACAACGTGGCCCACTCGCTGATCCAGGCGGCCGGATACCTCGGGTTCACCCTGCTGATCGCGACGCCGGAGGGCTACCGGCCCGACCCGGTGATCGTGGCAGCCGGACGAACCCACGCTGAGGCGAACGGCGGCGGGATCGAGCTCGTCACGGATCCGGCCGATGCCGTCCGCGGTGCCGATGCCGTCTACACGGACGTCTGGGCGTCGATGGGCAAGGAGGCTGAACGCGACGAGCGCCGGCGAATCTTTGCCGGGTACACCGTCGATGAGGCGATGATGGCAGGCGCAGGACCCCGCGCCATCTTCCTCCACTGCCTGCCGGCCCACCGCGGCGACGAGGTCACCGACGCGGTGATGGACGGGATGCAGAGCCGCGTCTGGGACCAGGCTGAGAACCGCGTCTACACGGAGCAGGCGCTCCTGTACGCGCTCATCAGCGGCGACCACCGCGGCGAGCGCCTGGAATGACCAGGATCGCGGTCGCCCTGGGCGGGAACGCCATGATCCGCCGAGGTGAGCCGGGATCGATCGAAGTCCAGCGCCACAATCTGGAGGTCGCGGCGCGGTCGCTCGTCGACCTCGCAGAGCGGAGCGGCGCCGAGATCGTGCTGACCCACGGGAACGGCCCGCAGGTCGGCTTCCTGGCCATCCAGGCGGACATGGCGTCGGCCGTCGTGCCCCCGCCGCCGCTGGACGTCCTGGGCGCCGAGTCCCAGGGCCAGATTGGCTATCTCGTGGCGCAGGCGCTCCGCGATGCGTTCATCGCGCGCGGTATCCGGCGCGAGATCGCGGTGATCCTCACGCAGACGGTGGTCCGAGCCGACGATCCGGCGTTCGCTGCGCCCACCAAGCCGGTCGGCCCGGTGTACACGGAGTCCGTTGCCCGATCCCACGCCGCCGCCCAGGGCTGGACGATCGCGCCGGATGGAAAGCACTGGCGCCGGGTGGTCGCCTCGCCCGCGCCCCTCCGCATCGTGGAGGCCCAGGCGATCCGCTCGCTCGTGGAGACGGGCGCGCTCGTCGTGGCCAGCGGCGGCGGCGGCGTCCCGGTGGTCGAGCTGCCGGACGGGCGCTACGAAGGCCGCGAGGCGGTCATCGACAAGGATCTCGCCGCGGTCGTGCTCGCCCGCGCCGTCGGTGCGGACGGGCTGCTCCTGCTCACCGACGTCGCCGGCGTGATCCGCGGCTGGGGGACCCCGGAAGCGGAGATGATCCGGCGCCTTTCCGTGGACGAGGCGTTCGAGGGCCTGGCCGCCGGCGCCTGGCCGGCCGGCTCGATGGGGCCCAAGGTCCGCGCATGCGCCGACTTCGTCCGGGGCGGCGGCCGTTTCGCGGCGATCGGTGCGCTCGACGAGGCGGCTGCGGTGATCTGGGGACGGGCCGGCACGCGCTTTGGGACCGGCCGGCTGGGCCTTCCC
>JADGQG010000047.1 GCA_017882025.1 Chloroflexota bacterium | reverse complement strand
TCCGACGCGACGCGGCGACCCGAGACCGTGGAGCCCTTCTCCACCTTTGCCAGCTGCGTGATGTCGGTGAACTTGTCGGCGACGTCCATCAGGTCCGAGCTGGTGTTGCCCCGGAAGCTGATGACCTCGACGCGCACGCCCATCTCCTGGACGGCGCGAATCGCTGGCGCAAAGTCTCCGTCACCGGAGATCACGACGGCGACGTCAAGGTTCCGGGCGGTCTTCATCATGTCGACGACGAGTTCGATGTCGAGGTTCGCCTTGACCTTCCCGTCGCCGTACTTCCGGATGTCCTTGCTGACGACCCGGAAATCGTGGCGCGCCAGGAAGGAATGGAAGTTGCGCTGGTTCTCGTTGTCCGGGTCCAGCCCGGTGTATGCATAGGCCCGGACGAGATCGCGTCCGGCTGTTGCCGCCTTCAGCAGCAGGACGTAGTCGATGTCCACGCCGGCCGCCTTGGCCGCGTAGAAGATGTTCGCGACGTCCACGAAGACGGCGACGTTCTTGCCCACGTTGACTCCTCAGTTGTTCCCTGGCACGGAAGCCGAGCTTTCGACTCGACGCCCGCGGGCCGCCCGGCGCCACGCGCCGGAATCGGCCTTCACCCCCTGCCGGCGGGAGCCCGCTCCGCCCGGATCAGACATTCGATGCGAGGGCCTGCCGCGGCGAAGCCGAAGCGCTCCCAGACCGGCAGAGCAGGCCCTGCAGATCGGAGCGCCGCCTCCACGAGCGTGCAGCCCTTGTTCCGCGCCGACCGGAGCAGCTCCTCGACCAGGACGCCGGTCACCTGTTCCTGGTCGTGGCGCGGATCCACGGCCAGGAGGTCCACCGTACCGACGTAGCCGCCGGCGTGGACGGACGGCCGAAGGGCGAGCACCGCCAGCCCGGCCATTGCGCGAAGGTTTTCCGCGACGATAACAGTCGCCTGCGGGAGAAAGACCAGCTGCCGCAGCAGGTCCCCGGCGTCGAGGGTCGCGGCCGAACCGGCAGCCGGCGCGGTCGTCGACCAGAGCGCGAGCATGCGCTCGACGTCGGTGATGCGTGCCGGTCGAACCTGGTATTCCACTCGGCGGGCCCGAGACCTCGCGCTTGGATGCGACCCGGCACGTACAGTGAATGGTCCTCGGACGGGCTCGACCGGGAACCTGGCGTCGCAGCGCCGCACCGGGGCGGCGAGCGTGCATGACACTCGGCCGGACCACGCCGGGGCGCGCGACGCCGAGTATTGCATTCGGGTCGCTGCCGACTAATATACGGCATCTCTCCACGCGCAACGCATGAAGAGTCAAATGGGCCGTCGCCCGAGTACCCCCGCCGTCCGCCGCGTGCCCCTGGGGAGGGAAAGCACGTCGTCCAACGGCGACGGGGGAGGCGCGAACACCGCGGACGTCAGCCGCGCGCGCGGGGCGAGGGAAAGAGGAGGAGACGCTCATGAAACTCGCCCGAGTGGGTGCGGCTCTCGCTATCGCGTCCATCGTGGTCGGGGCCTGCAGTGGCAGCGCGACCACGGCACCCAGTGCCGGAGGAGGTGCCAGCGCGGCACCTGCCAGCGCGGCACCCAGCGCCGTAGGAGGCGCCAGCGCCGCGCCTGCGAGCGCCGCCGCCGGAGCCGTCGACGTCAAGATCGGCATCGAGCTACCCCTGTCGGGCGCCGACCTGCCGAACGGCCAGCCGACGCTCAACGGCGTCAAGCTGGCACTGGCGCAGATCCCGGTCCCCGGCTTCAACGTCACCCTGAACGTCCAGGACGACGCGGTCAACGGCGTCCATGACCCGCAGCAGGGCGCCAAGAACATCCAGACGCTGGTCAACGACGCGTCCGTCATGGGCGTCGTCGGCCCGTTCAACTCCAACGTGGCGAAGGCCGAGATCCCGATCGGGAATGCGGCCGGCCTGGTCCAGTGCAGCCCGGCGAACACGAACATCTCGCTGACCAAGCCCGAGTTCGGCGCCGGCGACCTGCGCAAGACGAACCCCGACAAGATTGCATACGTCCGCGTCGCGACCACCGACGACATCCAGGGCGCGGCCGGTGCGGACATCGCCTACACCATCGTCAAGGCCCGGAAGGCGTTCGTCATCGACGACACGGAGACCTACGGCAAGGCCCTCTCGGACCAGTTCGTCGCCACCTTCACGAAGCTCGGTGGCACCGTCATCGGCGGTTCCTCGCACGGCGTGCCGAAGTCGGGCCAGGGCGACTTCACGAGCCTCCTGAGCCTGGCCAAGAAAGATAGCCCGGACTTCGTCTTCTTCGGCGGCGTCACGGCGACCGGTGGCGGCCTCCTGCGCAAGCAGATGGTCACGGCAGGCATGGGCGCCATCCCGATGGGCGGCGGCGACGGCCTCAGCGACGGCGCAGCGAGCGTCAAGGGATCGTTCCTCAACCTGGCGGGCGACCAGGGCGATCCGAACACCTACATGACAGTCGCGGCCACCCATGACATCCCCAATCCCACGAAGCTCGCCGCCGACTACAAGGCCATGTTCGGGGCGGAGCCCGGCGCCTATAGCGCATCCGGCTACGCCTGTGCCCAGGTCATTCTCGAGGCGCTCAAGAACGTCGGCGCCGACCGCGCGAAGGTCCGCGCATACGTGACGGACCCCTCCCACACCTACGACACGGTCCTGGGCAAGTTCCAGTTCGACAAGAACGGCGACACGACCCAGCGCATCATCTCGGACTACACGTTCGACCCCGGCACGAAGGACTGGAAGTTCGTCTCCCAGAAGGACTTCGGGGCCGGCTAGACCGTCCGCCGTTCTGCTGAGCAACGAGCGAGGCCGGGACCGTTCGTCCCGGCCTCGCTCGACATCCCCCCGCCCATGACACGCCGACCGGGCCGAGCCCTGCTGGTCCCGGCCATCCTGCTCCTGTTGGCCACCCTCGACTGGAGCTACGTCGGGACCGAGCAGTTCGTGAATGCCCTGACGATCGGGGCCGTATACGCCTTGATCGCCCTGGGCTACACGATGGTCTACGGGATCATCGAGCTGATCAACTTCGCCCACGGCGACGTGTTCATGGTCGGATCCTTCGTGACCTACTGGCTCCTCAGCAGCCTCGGGTTCAACGGCACGATCTCGGATCTGCCGTTGCTCGTTGTCGTTCTGGTGGGCACGTTCCTGGCTGCCATGGTGGTCATGGGTGGGATCGGCGTGGTCATCGAGCGGTTCGCCTACCGGCCGCTCCGCAACGCGCCCCGTCTTGCTCCCCTGATCACGGCGATCGGGGTGAGCTTCATCCTCCAGAACATCATCCAGATCTTCTTCGGGCCGTCACCGATCTCGGCCCCGCAGGTGATTGACGTCCAGGCGCGGGTCAACCTCGGCGGCGTCGACGTGTCGGTCGTCAAGCTGTTCGTCATCGCCGTTGCCTTCATCCTGATGATCGCCCTGCAGACGTTCGTCTCGCGGACGCGGATGGGGCGGGCCATGCGCTCCACGGCCATCGACCGCGACGCGGCCCAGCTGATGGGTGTCGACATCAACACCACGATCGCGGTGACGTTCTTCATCGGCTCCGCGCTCGCCGGCGCGGCCGGCGTCGTGCAGGTCCTGTACCTCGGGACGACCAACTTCCAGCTGGGCTTCCAGGCCGGCCTCAAGGCATTCACGTCGGCGGTCCTGGGCGGGATCGGCAACATCACGGGCGCGGCCCTGGGCGGTTTCCTCATCGGGTTCATCGAGGTGAACAGCACCGTGGCCGGATTCTCGCGCTGGAGCGAGGCAATCGTGTTCGGCATCCTCGTTCTCGTCCTTGTCTTCCGTCCCACGGGCCTCCTGGGCCAGCAGCTTGGAGAGCGAGCATGAGCGCCCGGCGACTCCAGGGCGGCAGTGCACCGCTCCGGCTCCTGCCCGGCGCGCTCCGCCGCGGGATCGAGCGCTTCGCGGGCCGCCACCAGTCCCTGGCCGTCCTCGTCGGGGTGGCGCTCGTGGGCGCGTTCCTCCCGGTCATCGTCGGCGTCCCGCCGTTCTCCGGATTCGGGAACCGCAACGACTTCGTGGACGGTTTCGCGAACGCGGGGGTCTTCGTCCTGCTCGCGCTCGGGCTCAACGTGGTGGTCGGCCTGGCCGGCCTTCTCGACCTGGGGTACGCGGCGTTCTTCGCGATCGGCTCGTACGCCTACGCCTATAGCGCGTCGCCGTTCTCCCACCTCGACGTCCCGTTCTGGCCGATGCTCCTGGTGGGCGCAATGGTGGCGGCGACGTTCGGCATCCTGCTGGGCGCGCCCACGCTCCGCCTGCGCGGCGACTATCTCGCCATCGTCACCCTCGGCTTCGGCGAGATCGTGCCCGTGGTCTTCCTCAACAGCGACACCTACACGAACGGCACGAACGGGATCAGCGCCGTCTACCAGCCCAGCGCGTACGGACTGTTCGGGATCGGCAGCTTCGGGTTCGGCAACCCGTGGCCCTACTACGTCACGGTGCTGGCGATCGTGGCCGTCGCCATGATGCTGCTGTACCGGTTACAGGACTCCAGGCTGGGCCGTGCCTGGGTCGCCATCCGCGAGGATGAGGTGGCGGCCGCGAGCATGGGCGTCAACACGGTCACCACGAAGCTCCTGGCCTTCGCGATCGGCGCATCCACCGCCGGGCTGGCCGGCGTCTTCAACGCCTCGAAGCTCTCGCTCGTTAGCCCGGACCAGTTCGGGTTCACGGTGTCGTTCACCATCCTGGCCATGGTCGTGCTCGGCGGCATGGGCAATATCTGGGGCGTGGCGATCGGGGCATTCACGCTCTACGAGGTCCAGAGCGTCTTCCTCAAACAGCTCACGAACTTCGTCCATGACATCCACCTGCCGGCGGTGGACCTGGGCTTCCTCCGCCTGGACATCTCGGCCATCGACTTCGTCCAGTACCAGTTCCTGCTCTACGGCCTGGCACTGGTGTCGATGATGCTGCTGCGGCCCGAGGGCCTGTTCCCGAGCCGCGAGCGGAAGCGGGAGCTGCATGAATCGGCGGAGGAGGCCGCCGAGTCGAACGAGGAGGTGGTGCAGGCATGAGCGAGAGCGCCCCCGCCCTGATCCTCTCCGCCAGCGGCGTCACGAAGCGGTTCGGCGGCCTCGTGGCCGTCAACACCGTGGACTTCGACATCCCCGAGGGGTCCATCGTCAGCCTGATCGGCCCCAACGGCGCAGGCAAGACGACGTTCTTCAACGTCGTGGCGGGCCTGTACGAGCCGACCCACGGCTCGGTCCGCTTCATGGACAACGAAATGATCGCCCGCGGCCGCCGCGCCTGGGCCGAGCCGCTCACCTGGGTCCTGCCGACGGTCATCGTGGCGCTCCTGGGCTTCTTCATCATGCAGGTGAGCGGGTCCGGCGTGGCCCTGGCGTTGGCGATGCTGGTCGCGCTCGGCCTCCTCATCACGATGTTCCTGCTGGCGATCGTCCGGCCGCCGATTTACGAGCGGATGCTGCACAGGCTCGGGATCTTCAAGAGCGCCCGGCCGAACGACATGGTGGTGGCCGGCCTGGGCCGGACCTTCCAGAACATTCGCCTGTTCAAGACGATGACAGCCCGCGAGAATGTCATGGTCGGGATGCACTCCCGGCTCCGATCGACCGTGCTCGACGCTGCGCTTCGGCTGGCGCGCCACCGGCGCGAGGAGGCGGAGGCCGACGCCCAGGCGCGCCTCTGGCTGGCGTTCGTGGGGCTCAAGGGCAAGCAGGGTGAGATCGCACGCAATCTCTCCTACGGCGACCAGCGCCGCCTGGAGATCGCCCGCGCCCTCGCGAGCCAGCCGAAGCTGCTCCTGCTGGACGAACCGACGGCCGGGATGAATCCATCCGAGACGGCGCAGATGATGACCCTCTTCGGGCGCATCCGGAGCGAGCTCCGCCTGACCATCCTGCTCATCGAGCACGACATGCAGGTCGTCATGGGCGTCAGCGACCGCGTGACGGTCCTCGACCACGGCGAGAAGATCTCCGAGGGGACGCCGGACCAGGTCCGGCGCGACCCCCAGGTCATCGAGGCGTACCTCGGAAAGGGAGCGAGCGCGTGACCGCCACCGCGGGCGCCGCCGCGCCCGTCGCCAGCCAGGCCGAGCGGCCGCTCCTCCGGCTGGACGATGTCCACACGTTTTATGTTCACGTCCACGCCCTGCAGGGGATCACCCTGGAGGTCTTCCCGGGCGAGATCGTGACGCTCCTGGGCGGCAACGGCGCGGGCAAGACCACCACGCTGCGCACGATCAGCGGCATGATCCACCCGCGCTCGGGGACGGTCCACTTCGGCGACGATGACATCACCAACGTCCCGGCGCACAAGCTCGTCCGCCGAGGGGTCGGCCACGCGCCGGAGGGGCGCCGGATCTTCGGCCGGATGACGGTCCTCGAGAACCTCCAGATGGGCGCCTACACGCGGAGCAACAAGGACGAGCTCGGGGCGGACTTCGAGCGCGTGTTCGCGCTCTTCCCACGGCTTCGCGAGCGGAGCGGCCAGGCCGGTGGCACGCTCTCCGGCGGCGAGCAGCAGATGCTCGCGATCGGGCGTGCCCTGATGACCCACCCGAAGCTCCTCCTCCTCGACGAGCCGTCGATGGGCCTCGCTCCGATCCTGGTCGAGCAGATCTTCCAGGTCATCCGCGACATCCACGCGCAGGGGACCACGGTCCTCGTCGTAGAGCAGAACGCTCTGATGGCGCTCGGGGTCGCGCACCGCGGCTACATCCTGCAGACGGGCCGGATCGTCCTACAGGACACGGCGGCGAACCTTCGCCAGAACCCCGAGGTCCAGAAGGCGTACCTGGGCGGCTGAACCTGGGATCCGGCGCCTACTCGGGCCGCGCCCCGAAGAGCTCCGTGGTGGCGAACGCGAGGCCGACGACCCCCGCGGCGGCCAGCCAGATTCCCGGCGCGCGATCCGGCAGCATGGTCCCGAAGCCGCCCGACTCGAAGGCGATCGCGAGCGCTCGCAGGAGGACGCCCACCGCGGCGACCCCCGCCAACAGAGCGTAGACCCACCAGCGGTCGACGGCCACCGGCCGATCGCCCATCGCGTAGGGCAGCGCCACCAGGGCAAGCGTCGCAAGCGCGGCCAGGAAGGCGAGGATTCCCGGGCCGAAGAACCCGTTGCCCACGAGGGCGGGAATCCCCTCTCCGCCGCCCGCCCGGAACCAGGGCAGGGCACAGCCGGCGACGATGAGGACGGCCGAGACCGCCGCGACCCAGCGCCCGCGTCCCAGGGGTCGACGGTGGAGCGACATCAATCGGGGTCCGTGTAGACCTCGGGGCGGAGGACGCCCACGAAGCGAAGGTTCCGGTAGGCCTCGCCGTAGTCGAGGCCGTAGCCGATCACGAACTGGTCGGGGATCTCGAAGCCTCGATAGTCGATCGCGATCTCCACGATGCGCCGGGCCGGCTTGTCGAGGAGCGTACAGATCTTGAGCGAGGCCGGGTTCTTGCCGCGGAGGTAGCGGACCAGGTAGTTGAGCGTGAGGCCCGTGTCGATGATGTCCTCGACGATGAGCACGTGACGCCCGTCGATGCTCGACGAGAGGTCCTTGAGGATTCGAACGAGCCCGGAGGACTCGGTCGCCGTGCCGCCGTACGAGGAGACCTCCATGAGGTCGATCTGGACGGGGATCGTGATCGACCGCATCAGGTCGGCCATGAACGGCAGCGAGCCCTTCAGGACGCTCACCAGCGTCAGCTCGCGGCCGGCGAAGTCTTCACTGATCCGGCGGCCCAGCTCGCGGACCTTGGCCTGGATCTGCTCCTCGCTCAGCAGGATCTCCGAGACGTCAGCGGTGAGGTCGGGCCGGCGGGTCATGCGGTGACCGCCGTGCCGCCGGGCTCACCGGCAGTTGCAAGGTGCGAGGCGCCGCGGGCGCGAGCCTCCGCGCGGGTCCGGCGCGCGCGGCGGTGACCGTTGTCCGAGCGGCGCGCTGGATCATCCGCGCGCCGGCCGGCGAGGCCGGGACCAACGCCGGCCAGCGGCGGCGTCTGGGCCGGCACCGACCCCTCGACGCGGCGCGGGGGCCGCGCCTTGGGCGGCGTCGTCTGGCCGTCCGCGCCCGTGAGCGTGTCCGCTAGCGAGAGCTTCCCGTACTTGAAGAGCAGCGCCCGGAAGTCGCGCGCGTAGAGGAGCTTGATTCGGATGGCCGGGTAGAGCTCGCGCAGCCGGCGCAGCTTGCGGTTCTTCTTCCGGACCAGGCGCTGCTTGAGCGTCGTCAGCTCCACGTAGAGGTCCAGCTCGGGAAGGTAGAAGTCGGGGCTGAAGCTCTCGAGCACCGTGCCGGAGCGGTCGAAGAGGATCGGGAACGTCTGCGGCTCGTACTCCCAGGCGACGGCATAGAAGTCGAGGATCCGGGCCAGCTCCGCTTCGCTGGCGTGGGCGAAGGCCGGGGCGAGCCGGATTTCGAGATCCGCGTCGAGATCCATCGAGGGCAGTCTAGCCGGTCGGCTCGCCGTCTCGCCAACGGCGCGGCAGTCCCGGCGGATGACGGCGGACGTCCATCCGCATCCCGATACCCGGGGGGAGTATCATCGACGGGGCCGGATCCCGGGCCACAGGAGAGCGCCGCCATGACGACCGAGAAGATCGCGCACGCCGCCGCGCCGGGCGCGGCAGCGACCGCGGAGCTGCCCGGCACGTTCCGCCACAGCTACTCGCGCGATCGCGCGCAGCTTCTTCGCCGGCTCAGCCGGATCGAGGGGCAGGTCCGCGGGATCGCCCGGATGATCGAGCGCGAGGAGTATTGCGTAGACATCCTCCAGCAGACGAGCGCGCTGCGCGCCGCCGTCGATGCGGTCAGCCTCCTCGTGCTGGAGGACCACGTCCAGGGTTGCATCCGGACCGCTGCCGAGCGGGGAGAGGCGCAGCAGTACGTCGACGAGGTGATGGACGTCGTCCGCCGTGCGATCGGGCGGCCGGTTCGGAGCGCGCCCCGGGGATGACGGCTCCGGGGACGGAGGCTCCCGCGCCGGACGGGCCTGCCGTGCCCCTGGCTGTCGACGCGGTACCTTCGGACGCCGCCCGGTGCCCGTCGGGGGGATGGCCCGTCGCGGTGCGTCGGCGCACCCTCGTCTCGATGGCCACTAACGATCCGCCGACCCCGGGGCTGACGCGACCCGACCTGCCGCGCGTCGTCGGGCCGCCCACCTTTCGCGACCGCCGAGGTGCCTTCCGGCGGAGCGAGGATCGGACGGTCCACGAGGAACGTGCCCTGCTGGCACGCGCGCTGGACATCCTGGCCGGACCGGGCGACGCGGAGGAGCAGCTCGCCGGGATCCTCGTGATGGTGGCCCGGGTCGTCGGGGCCCGGCGCGCGGCCCTCGTCGTCGATGAGCCGATCCGACGCGTCACGGTCGCGATCGCTTCCGCCGAAGCGGAGGACGCCGGCCACGCGCTGGCGGCATGGCTGGACGCGCACGCACCCCGGTCCGCGGCGCGGCGCGCGGCCGCCCCCGCGGCCGCCATCAGCGTGGTCCGTGCCCGGCGCGAGGCGACGGCTGCCCGGGCTAACCGCGACGGCGAGTCGGCCGCCACGTACTTCCTCGTCCCGGTGTCCGGGGCTGGCCGCGTCCATCTCGGGGTGGAGTTGCCACCCGGGGCTGAGACCGCGGCGGTCACCGACCGGCTCCCGGCGTCCACCTACCGTCACGTCCTGGCCGCGCTGACCCTGGCATCGGCCCGCGCCGCCGGCGAACGCGAGCGGTCGGAGCTTCGTGCCCGCGACGCCGAGCGGACTCGCTTCGTGTCGATGGTGGCGCATGAGCTCCGGACGCCGCTGACCGGCCTCGGCGGCTACCTGGACCTGCTCCTCGAGGGCCGGGTGACCGACGCGGGTGTCGAACGCGAGTTCCTGGAGCGCGGCCGCCGGATCACCGAGGGGATGGCCGAGCTCGTGGGCGATCTCCTCGAGATGAGCCGCATCGAGGCCGGCAGCCTCGGGCTGAAGATCGCGCCGTTCTCGCTCGCCGAGGCCTGCGCGCACGTCCTCGACGGGCTGGAACCGATCGCCGACACGGCCGGGCTCCGACTCGTCCGCGCGCTTCCGCCGCGCCTCCGTCCGGCCACCGGGGATCGGCGCCGGGTGGAGCAGATCGTCACGAATCTCGTCGCCAACGCGATCAAGTACACGCCGCGCGGCGGGCTGGTGGAACTCGAGGCGCGGGCCGGCGCCGCGGCCGCATTCGTGGTGGTCCGGGATGACGGGCCGGGGATCACGATCGAGGACCGCGCCCGGATCTTCGAGCCGTTCGTGCGGCTTGCGGACCACGAGCGGATCACCGGGACCGGGCTTGGGCTGCCGATCGCGCGCGACCTTGCTCGCGCCATGCGCGGGGACCTGGGCGCGGCAAGCGTCCTGGGGATCGGGTCGTCGTTCGTGCTCGCGCTGCCGGGAGCCGCCGACGTGGACGGCGACGCGGTCGCGACGGCCCTGGCGGCGGCCCTGGAGGCGGAGGAGATCGCCCTGGAGGAGCAGGCCGTGCTGGTCGCGCTGCGCGGCCCGGCCCGACCGGCCATCCACGCACGCCACCGCGACGACACGCGGATCTCGCGCCTCGACCCGGAGTCCACCGGCGACGGTTCGGCGGCCTGATCGCCGGTCCACCGACCGAATTCGGCGCCGGCGGGGTTGTCCACAATCGCTCGCGGCCACGCGGAGTTCGTGGATAAGCCCGTTGACACGCCCGCGGGCGGGATGGACGATCCGTCTCCGCATCGACCGCGGACCAACGACGGGGACCGTTGCCCGCGCGGGGCCCAGGGGAAACCCGGCTACGAACCGCGCGGACAGCGTGAGACCGTCGGCGTCATGTCGGCTGGTGCGAGCCGATCGCCGGCCGGGAAGCGGCGTCGTCGTGGCGGGGGGCCGGTCATGCCAGCTGGAGGGCCCCAGGCCTGCACCATCGCGCGCCGCTCCCGGCCGATCCGTCCCGGTGCCCGCCGCTCCCGCCCGACGCCCAGGCCGCGCTCGCGGACGGCCTGGTGGCGATGGGCCTGGGGGACCTGCCGTCGCCGGCCGTGACCGCCCTCGCGGACCACCTCCGCCTGCTGCTGGCGTGGACCGGCGCCGTGAACCTGACGGCGATTCGCGACCCGCGCGCCGCCGTGGCGGCGCACGTGCTCGACGCGCTGGCAGCGCTGCCGCTGCTCCGCCAGAACGGCGTCCGCGCGCTCCTGGACCTCGGCTCGGGCGGTGGCTACCCGGGCCTGCCGCTCGCAATCGCGCTGCCCGCGGAGCGAGCCCTGCTGGTCGACTCCATCGGCAAGAAGGCCCGCTTCCTGGCGACCGCGGTCACGGGGCTGGGCCTCGCCGACCGCGTGGAGGTTGCCGCCGAACGGGCCGAGACGCTGGCCGCCGACCCGCGTCACCGCGAGCGCTGGCCCGTCGTGACGGCGCGCGCCGTGGCGGCCCTGCCGGAGCTCGTCGAGCTGGCCTTTCCGCTGCTCGCGCCCAGTGGCCTGCTCATCGCCTGGAAGCGGTCGGAGATCGGCGAGGAGCGCCTTCG
>JADGQG010000183.1 GCA_017882025.1 Chloroflexota bacterium | reverse complement strand
CAAGGACGCCTGCCTTGCCTACATCCCCGAGGTGCAGCTCGGCGACTACGTGATCATCCACGTCGGCTTCGCGATCTCGCGGGTCGACGAGGACGAGGCGCTCAAGACGCTCGAGATCCTGGCCACGATGGGCGACCTGGTCCGCTCCGAGCTCGCCACGTTCGGCCCCGGGATGGATGAGCCGGCCGTCGTCTCCGACGACGGTGCGCCCGTCAGCGGCGTCTTCGCCGCCCCGGTGACGGGAGCGCCGGGAGGCCTCGCGTGAAGTACCTGGACGAGTACCGCGACCCGGTCCTCGCCCGGAAGCTGATCGCGGAGATCCACCGGATCACGACCCGGCCGTGGACCCTCATGGAGGTCTGCGGCGGCCAGACGCACACGATCGTCAAGCAGGGGATCGACGAGGCGCTGCCCGAAGGCGTCCGCATGATCCACGGCCCTGGCTGCCCGGTCTGCGTCACGCCCCTCGAGCAGATCGACAAGGCACTGGCGATCGCCGCCTGCCCGGGCGTGATCTTCACGAGCTATGGCGACATGCTGCGGGTGCCGGGCTCGACGACGGACCTGCTGGCTCTCAAGGCGCGGGGCGCGGACGTCCGGATCGTCTACTCGCCGCTCGACGCACTCAAGATCGCGGTCGCCAACCCCGACAGCCAGGTCGTCTTCTTCGCGGTCGGCTTCGAGACGACCGCACCGGCAAACGCGATGGCCGTCGCCGAGGCGGCCCGCCGCGGGATCGACAACTTCAGCGTGCTCGTCTCGCACGTGCTCGTGCCGCCGGCAATGGTGGCGCTCCTCGAATCGCCCGCCAACCAGGTCCAGTCATTCCTGGCCGCCGGCCACGTCTGCGCCGTCATGGGCTGGACGGAATACGAGCCGATCGCCGCGAAATACCGGGTGCCGATCGTGGTCACGGGCTTCGAGCCGCTCGACCTCCTCGAGGGAATCCTGATGGCGATCCGGCAGCTGGAAGAGGGCCGCTTCGAGGTGGAGAACCAGTACGCGCGGGCCGTCAAACGCGAGGGCGTGCCACTGGCGCAGGAACAGATCCGCGAGGTCTTCGAAGTCAGCGTGCGCAAGTGGCGGGGGATCGGGGAGATCCCGGCGTCGGGCTACCGGCTGCGCCAGAAGTACGCCCGGTTCGACGCGGAGGGCCGGTTCTCGGTGGGCGACATCCACACCCAGGAGCACCCCGCCTGCATCGCGGGCGCGATCCTGACCGGCGAGAAGACGCCGCTCGACTGCACCGCCTACGGGACGCTCTGCAACCCGCAGAAGCCACTCGGCGCGCCCATGGTGAGCTCCGAGGGGACCTGCGCCGCGTTCTTCTCCGCCGGGCGCGGGCTGGGTGGCCTGCGGACGTTCTCGCCGGCGAGGCCGCTCCTCCAGGTCGCGCCGATTGGCGCGGCTCCGTTGCCCGAGACGGCGGAGGTGGGCCGATGAGCGGCGTCCGCGATCCGCTGGCCCGCGAGGCTGCCTCGGCGATGCCCGCGGTCGGTGCGGTGACCATCGACGCGAACGGGGTCGCCTGCCCGGCGCCGATCCCGGAGGTCGAGCGCGTCATCCTGGGCCACGGATCGGGCGGCCAGCTGTCGGCCGCGCTCATGCGGGACGTCATCGGCCCCGCCCTCGCGGCCGCCGCGCCGGGAGGTCCGCTCAACGACGCAGCCGTCGTCGAGGTCGCCGGCGCGCGGCTGGCCTTCACCACGGATTCCTTCGTCGTCAGCCCGCTCGCGTTCCCGGGCGGCGACATCGGCGAGCTGGCCGTCAACGGCACGCTCAACGACCTCGCGATGATGGGCGCCCAGCCGGTCGCGATCTCGCTTGCCTACGTGATCGAGGAGGGGCTGCCGTTCGAGGAGCTGCGGGCGATCACCGCGTCGGCAGCGCGCGCGGCGGTGCGGGCCGGTGCCCGGATCGTGACCGGCGACACGAAGGTCGTGGGGCGCGGCGCCGCCGATCGGCTGTTCGTGAACACGGCCGGGATCGGGCTTATCCCGGACGGCGCGGCGCCGGCGGCGGATCGCGCGGGCGTCGGCGACGCGATCATCCTGTCCGGCCCGATCGGCCTCCACGGCGTCGCGATCATGAGCGTCCGCGAGGGCCTGGAGTTCGAGGTGGAGATCGCGTCGGATACGCAGGCGCTCAACGGCCTGGTGGCCGCGATCCTGGGCGCCTGCCCGGACGTCCACGTCCTCCGCGACCCGACGCGGGGTGGCCTGGCATCGGCGCTCAACGAGATTGCCGCGACCTCTGGCGTGGGCATGGTGCTCGACGAGCCGGCGATCCCGATCCCGGGCCCCGTGCGGGCCGCCTGCGAGATGCTGGGCCTGGATCCGCTCCACGTGGCGAACGAAGGGAAGCTCGTCGCGATCGTGCCGGCCGCGTCCGCAGAGCCGGTCCTGGCCGCGATGCGCGCGCTGCCCGAGGGAGCGGACGCGGCCCTCATCGGCCGGGTCGTCGCGGATCACCCGGCAATGGTCACGATCCACACGATCGTGGGGTCGGAGCGAATCGTGGACATGCTGGTCGGGGAGCAGCTGCCCCGGATCTGCTGAGGTCCGGCCTCTGCAGACACGGCATCCAACCCCCTGCCGACCGGCAGGGGGGCCCCGTGCCGGTCGGTCCCGCGAATGGGCCATCGGCACCTTATGCGCAGATGCGCATGGGTGGATGATCCCCCCATGGACCCGATCTGGAGCCTCCAATCGGAGGTCATGAAGATCCTCGCCAGCCCCCGCCGGCTCGAGATCCTCCACCTCCTCGCTGACGAGCCGAAGGAAGTCGGCCGCCTGGCAGACGAGATGGGGATCAGCCAGCCGAACGTCTCCCAGCACCTCGCGGTCATGCGGGCGGCCGGGATCGTGGAGGCGGAACGCGACGGACGGGAGGTCCGGTATCGCCTGACCGATCCGGACGTGATCGCCGCGTGCAGCCTCATGCGCGGGGTCCTGATGCGCCGTCTCGCCCGCCTTGGCGAGCTTTCCGAACGGCCCCAGCCCACAGACGAGCGAGCGCATGCCGCTGCCTCGCCCGCCGGCGCCGGCTGAGGTGACGTCCATGGACGAACCGATCAACCTGGTGCTCTTCTCCGGCACCGACGACAAGCTCCAGGCTGCCGCGGTGATGACCGCAGGCGCCGCCGCGCTCGGCCGCCGGGTCAACCTCTTCCTGCAGTACTGGGCACTGGACGCGTTCCGCAAGGATCGGATCGCCGCGGGCCGCGGGCTGAGCACCGAGGCCGGCGAGGCCGGGGCGGCCCTGATCGCCGCCGCGGCGAAGGCGGGCCAGTCTCCCTGGCACGAGACCCTCCGCCAGGCGAAGGAGCTCGGCGACGTAGACATCCAGGCCTGCTCGCTCTCGATGGACGTCCTCAAGATCGAAGAGGACGACCTCGACCCGCTCGTGGACGGGGTCGAGGGCGTGACCGCCTTCTACATCAACGCGGGCGACGGCCACATCGTCTTCATCTAGCCGAGTCACCGGCGCAGCCCGGCAACGACCCGGCCGCCGATGAACAGGAAGGGTTCAGGAATGCCTCTCGAGATCGCACAGCGGGTCGACGCAAAGGGCCTCTCGTGCCCGATGCCGATCGTCAAGACAGCACAGGCCGTCAAGCTGTTGGCCAGCGGCCAGCTCCTGGAAGTGCTCGCGACGGACGCGGGTTCCACGAAGGATTTCGCCGCGTGGTGCAAGACCACCGGCAATGAGCTGGTCGAGAGCAGCGTCGAGGGCGGCGTCTATCGCTTCGTCCTCCGCCGGAAGTGAGGGACGACCCGATGATCGCAGTTGCAGAGCCGGCCATGCCCATCGTGGACGAGCCGATCGCGGCTCCCGCACCCGCGGTGCCGTTCCACGAGCACGAGGCCAAGCCACACGACATTCTCATCATCTGCTACAGCGGCGAGCTCGAGAAGACCTGGGCCACGATGATCCTGGCCACGACCGGCGCCGCGATGGGCGCCAAGGTCCGCGTCTT
>JADGQG010000182.1 GCA_017882025.1 Chloroflexota bacterium | reverse complement strand
CCGAGCACCTCGAACCGCGCGCGCGGCGAGATCTCGACGGCCGCGTGGGGTGCGCCGACGGGCGCGGCCCCCGCGGCCTCCGCGACCGGTGCCCCTTCCATCATGGTCGTGCAGTCTCCAGTCTCGAACCTGGTCCTGCCGCATCCGGCGGCAGGTCGGTCCCGTGTGTCTCTGTCGTTTCGGGACGTTCGTCCGTCCGGATCGCCTCGCGAAGCTCCTGGATGCCGCCCACGAGGCGGAGCAGCTGGTCCGTGTCGAGCCGATCCAGCAGCTCAACGAGCATGTCGCTGCGCCAGCCGTCGATCTCCTCCACCGCCCGCGCTCCCTCCGGCGTCTGCCGGACGGTCACGACGCGACGGTCTGCGCCGTCGCGCAGGCGTTCGACGAGCCCGCGCTGCTCCATCCGATCGATGATGCCGGTGGCATTCGGCACGGCGACGCCGAGCAGGTCCGCCAGGCGGGTCATCGGCTGGGGTCCGTGCTCCTGCAGAATCCAGAGCGTCTGCAGGTGCGCCATGCTGATGCCCTGCCGGTGCAATCGTCGGGCGACGGCGCAGCGCTGGTGGCCGGCGATCACGGCGGTCCCGGCCACGATCTCGTCGATCAGCGCCCGGCGTTCGGGCGAGGGGAGCGGGACGCCGGCGGCCACCGGCTCGGTTGTTACGTTCACAGCAATAATCTACCGGGCAACGATACATTCGTCAACGGCAACCATTGTGATCATGGAAAGCATCGAGAGATGGAGAGGCAGTCATGCGTTTCGCGTTGATGATCGAGCCACAGCAGGGCTGCTCCTACGCGGACCAGCTGGCGGTTGCGCAGCATGCGGAGGCGGCAGGATTCGAGACGTTCCTGCGCTCCGACCACTACGACAGCTTCCCCGGCGAGGCCGGTCGGCCAACCACCGACGCGTGGGCCGTCCTCGCCGGCCTGGCCCGCGAGACGAGCCGCATCCGGCTGGGCGCGCTCGTCTCGCCGGTGACGTTCCGCCATCCGGGCAACCTGGCCAAGCTGGCGACGACCGTGGACGAAATGTCCGGCGGTCGCCTGGATGTCGGCGTAGGGGCAGGCTGGAACCAGGAGGAGCATGACCACCACGGCTTCCCGTTCCCGCCGATCGAGGTTCGCGCCGAGATGCTGGAAGAGCAGCTCGAGATCCTGCGCGGCCTGTGGCAGGGCCCGGACGGCTGGTCGTTCACCGGTCGCCACTACCAGGTCCCGGGCGGACGGCTTCGGCCGCGACCCGTCCAGCAGCCGGCGCCGCCGATCATCGTGGGGGGCGAAGGGAGCCCGCGCTCCATGCGGATCGCGGTCCGCTTCGCCGATGAGTTCAACCTCTCCAGCGCTTCCCCGGAGCGAGCCGTCGAGCGCTTCGCGATGCTCGACGCGGTGGCGCGGGATGCTGGCCGCGACCCAGCCACGCTTCGCCACTCCGCGATGGTGGGCGTCCTCATCGGGCGCGATGCAGCCGAGGTGCAGCGCCGGTCGCGGGCGGTCCTCGACGCGTTCGGCGTGGCGGACGAGGCAACCGCCTGGTTCGAGACCCGACGGCCGCGCTGGATCTACGGCACACCGGACGAGGCGCGCGCCATGGTTGCGCGGTTCGAGGCGGCCGGCTGCGAACGGCTCGTGCTCCAGGACTTCCTGCCCTGGGACCTCGAGCACGTGGACCTTCTCGGCGAGGTGCTGGTCCGCGGCTGACGGGCGGCGCCGGGCGGCCTGTGTGTCCGCGGCTAGTCCGCCAGCGAGGCCGCCTCGCGATAGGCGAGCTGGTCGCGACGGATCGGGTCCGGGTTCGTCCCGCGGGCCCGCGCCAGGCGCTCGGTCAGCAGTTGGAGCGGCGTCGTCGTCCCGACGAGCGCCGCCACCGGCCCGGGCAGAGCGGGCGCCTCAGCGACGAGGATCCGGCCGGCCGGCGCCAGGAACGCCGGCCACGCGCGGTCCAGGTCCGCGGCCAGGATGGCCGCCGGCCGCATCCCGATGCGGGCCGCGGCCGCCAGCGCCTGCTGCGCCCGCGCCGAGCGCGTCTCGCGTCCCGCGCGATCCGCCAGGATGAGCACGAGCCCGGTCGCCCCGTCCATCGCGGGGAGGTGGCCGTGCAGGAACGTCTCCGTGTCGCGGAGCGTCGTCGGCAGCCAGGTTGCCTCCTCCACCTTGAGCGCGAGCTCGCGGCCGGCCGGGAGGTCGGCGCCGGACGCCACGACGACCACCTCGCGGCACCCGGCGAGCTCGGCGGCGATCCGTTCCGCGTGCGCGGCCTGCTCCAGGCCCGCGGCGAGGAGCGCTCGGATCGCGATCGGGTCCGCGTCGCCGCTCTCGCCGGTGAGCGCGGCCCCCACTGCGATGCCGGCCAGGATCGGGGAGAGGTAGCCGATCGTGTGGCACCAGCTCCGGTCGATCTCCGCGGTTTCGAGGGTCAGCGGGCCCAGCGCGCCGATCGGTGCAGCACGGCTGACGGTGACGGCCGCGATCTTCGCGCCGCGGGCCGCGGCGGCACCCAGCGCAGCCAGGGTCGCGCCGGTGCCACCCTCATGGCTGATCCCGATGATCAGCCCGCGGCGCTGGGGCGCCAGCGATGCCTCGAACGCCTGGCGCGCCAGGACTGTCCCCGGCTGGCCGGCGCCCTGGAGACCCGCGCGCTCCGCCGCGTCGGCGATGATCGCGGCGAACGCCATGGCGCCGTGCTCGCTGGTGCCGCATCCCGTGAGCACGACCGGGTCGCCGGCCTGCAGCGCGGCGCGGATCGCCGCCGCGAGGCGGCCGGCCGGGGTGTCGCGGCCGGGCGCTTCCAGCTTCGGCGGGACGCCCGGCACGCCCGAGCTGCGCCGCACGACGCCCAGGCGCCGGAGCACGCGGCCGGCGAGCGCGGGCTCGGCGGCGATCATCTCGGTCATCCACCAGGGTGGCCCGTCGCGGTACGCGGGGGCAGGCAGGAAGTCCCACGGCGCGGGCGGGCCGGAAAGGATCGCTTCCGGATCCGGGTGGGCGGGGACGGTCGGGTCGAACGGCGGCGGCAGCTCCATGCGGCCGATGATAGGCTCGCGGGCGGGGATGTTGGAGAGGTCGCGTGCGCGGGGTCGCGCGGGCCGGATCGCGACCCGGGCGGTCGCTGCTGAAGGATGTGGGCACACATGGATGTCGGGGTGATGGTTCCCCAGGGCTGGAAGGGCGAGTTCGACGGCTGGCGTCCCGCCGACGCCTGGTCGAACGCGATCGCGCGGGCCCAGCAGGCGGAGGCGCTGGGCTTCGAATCGATCTGGGTCTTCGACCATTTCACGACGACGCCGGATCCGACCCAGGAGATCACGTTCGAGTCATTCACGATGCTCGCCGCGCTGGCGCAGGCGACGTCACGGGCGCGGATCGGCCACATGGTCATCTGCACCGGGTTCCGAAACCCGGCCCTCACCGCGAAGATGGCCTCCACGATCGACGTGATCTCCGGCGGCCGCTTCGAGCTGGGGATCGGGGCCGGCTGGAAGGAAGATGAGTGGCTGGCATATGGCTACGGCTTCCCGACGCTGCGCGATCGCCTCGGCGCGCTGGGCGACCACCTGGAGGTGATCCGGCAGATGCTGGGCCCCGGGAACGCCACATTCGAGGGTGCCTACGCGCGGGTCGAGCGGGCGATCAACGTGCCGAAGGGGATCCAGGCCCACATCCCGATCGTGGTGGGCGGCAACGGCCAGCGGGTGACCTTCCGGTACGCGGCTCGCTATGCAGACGAGCTGAACCTGGTCTTCCTGGGGCCCGACGAGATCCGCGAGGCGCTGCCGATCGTGCGGCAGCGCTGCGAGGAGGAGGGCCGCGACCCTTCGAGCCTGCGCGTCTCGCTCTACGTCCGCGATAACGACGCCCGGGCGGATGGCCAGGCGCGCGTCGATCGGCTGGGCGGCTACGCTGAGCTGGGCCTCGCCCGGATCGTCATGTTCCCGTCCCGCTGGGACACGAGCGACGAGGGGCTCGCCTCGCTGGCGGCCGACGTCCACGCCG
>JADGQG010000046.1 GCA_017882025.1 Chloroflexota bacterium | reverse complement strand
AGCCGCTGGGTCCCGTCCATGACCTCGATGGTGGCCCGGTCGCCCGCCGCGACGACGAGAACGGTCTGTGCCTGAAGTGCGGCGCGACCGTGCCGCTGCCGGGGGGCGACGTGCCCGCCCCGGGGACATCGCTGGCCGGCGGGCCGCCCGATCCGGCGGCGTTGGCGCGACCGGGTGGCCGGGGCGGACGCCGGGCGGGTGGCGGGCCGAGTCGCGGCAGGGCGGCCGGCACGGGGGGCGACGCCCTGCGCCGCGCCGCGCCGACCGGCGCCACGCGGCGACGGCCGGCTGCCACGGGCCGCGCGACCCGACGCGCGGCGCCCGGCGCCGACTGAGTCACGCGTGGACGAGCCCGCGCCGCTCGACAAGTTCCTCGCGAGCCTGGCGGCCCGCGACGCGTCGCCGCACACGCAGCGGGCCTACCGGACCGCGGTCGGCGCCTACCTCGCCTGGCTTCAGGCCCTCGAGATCGGCTGGCGCGCCCCGTCGCGGACCGTCCTGCGCGCCTATCTCGCCGAGCTTGGCAACGGGCGTGCTCGCTCGTCCGTTGCCCAGCGTCTCGCCGCGATCCGATCGTTCCATCGCTGGGCGCGGCGTGCCGGTCTTGCCGACGCGGACCCCTGGGCCGCGCTCGGGACCCCCCGTCGCCCGCGCCGGCTGCCGCCGGTCCTCTCGATCGCCGACGTCGAGCGCGTGGTCGCTTCGGCCGGGGAGGGAACCTCGGCGAGTTCCGGGCGCGTCTCCGGGCGCGGCGCGGCCCGTGGATCGACGACCGGCGGGCGCGACGCGCTCCGCCGGTCGCTCGCCCTGCGCGACGTGGCGATCGTCGAGACTGCCTACGCGGCCGGGCTCCGAATTGCCGAGCTCGCGGGCCTGACGCTCGACAACCTCGACCTGGGGCGTGGTGAGCTGCGGGTCCTCGGCAAGGGCCGGAAGGAACGCGCCGGGCTGCTCGGGAGGCCGGCTCGGGCCGCCATCGCGGGGTACCTCGCCGAGGGGCGTCCGGTGCTGCTGGGCCGGGCCAGGCCTGGCCCAGCCCCGGACGCAGTCTTCCTCAACGCGCGCGGGGCGCCGCTTGGAGAGCGCGGCATGCGCTATCGCCTGGATGCGGCCTTCGCTCGGGCTGGGGCCCCGGAGGGGACCCATCCGCACACCCTGCGCCACTCGTTTGCCACGCACCTGCTCGACGGCGGCGCCGACCTGCGGGTGGTGCAGGAGCTGCTGGGCCACGCAAGCCTGGCCACCACGCAGATCTACACGCACGTCTCGCCGGCGCGCCTCCGGGCCGCCTACGCGGGTGCCCACCCGCGCGCACACGCAGCGGACCAGGGGACCGCGCCGGCTGACGGGACAGTTCGGCCGCGGTGACCGCGGCACGTTCGCTCGCCCGGGGCGGCCTGCTGGTCAGCGGCGCGTTCTTCGTCTCGCGCGTCCTCGGCTTCGTCCGGGTCTTTGCCATCACCTCGACCACCCACGACGCCGCTTCGCTCGATCCGTTCTTCCAGGCCTTCCGGGTTCCCGACCTGATCTTCCAGCTCGTGGCAGCCGGTGCGCTGAGCTCCGCCCTGATCCCGACGATCGCGACCCTCCTCGCCGCCAACGAGGAATCGCGGGCGTGGCGGGTCGTCTCCGCCGTGACGAACCTCATGCTGATGGCCCTCGCCGTGCTGGCAGGGACCCTCCTGGTCTTCGCGCCGGAGGCGGTCCGCGCGATCACGCCCGGCTTCACCGGCGAGCGTCTCGCGGAGACCGTCGAGCTGACCCGGATCATGCTGCTCAGCCCGATCCTGCTCGCGCTCGGCTCGGTCGCCACCAGCGTCCTCAACGCGCGCGGCCGGTTCGCCGCCAGCGTGATGGCCCCGATCGTCTACAACGTCGCCATCATCGCCGGCGCAATCTTCCTCGCCGGGCCCTTCGGCCTGCGCGGCCTGGCCGTCAGCGTCGTGCTGGGCAGCGCGTGTCACCTCGCGATCCAGCTGCGGCCGCTCTTCGTTGGGGCGGGCTTCCGGTACACGCCGACCCTCGCCCGCGACGACCCGGAGACGAAACACACGGTCCTCCTGCTGGTCCCGCGCGCCATCGGCCTCGGCGGCGCCCAGCTCCAGCTCGTCGCGGCGACCGCGATCGGGTCCCTGCTCGCCGGCGGCGCGATCACCGCCTTTTCAGTGGCATTCACGGTCTTCCAGATCCCGATCGGCGTGATCGGCGTGCCGCTGGGGATCGTCGCCCTGCCCACGATGTCGGCCCAGGTGGCGAGCGGCGCCATCGACGAGTTCGTGGCCCTGGTCGGGCGGTCAGTCCGGCTCATGGCATTCGTCATGTTCCCGCTGATGTTCTTTGGGATCGGGGCAGCGACGCCGATCATGACCGTGCTCTTCGGGTTGGGGCGGACGGATCCCGATCAGCTCGGGCAATTCGCCGCCGTCCTGGCGGCGTTCCTGGTCGCGCTCCCGTCGGAGACTGCGATCGTGGTCCTGGCGCGGGCCTTCTACGCGATGCGGGACACGCGGACGCCTGTGGCCGCGGCCCTCCTCGCGGTGGTGGTCAGCATCGCGATCTCGATCGTGGTCGCCCCCACGCTCGGCGCGCCGGGGCTGGCGCTCGGGATCGCGATCGCGTCGTGGTTCGAAGCGGCGGCGCTCGTCATCCTCCTCCACCGGCGCGTTCCTCCGCTGCAGGTCGGCGCGCTGCTGCGCGCGATCGCGCTCTTCGCGGTGTGCGGCGCGATCGCCGGGGCCGCGCTTTGGGCCGTCCTGGCCGGCGCGCACGCAATCGTCACGCCGGGTCCCGGTAGACTCGTCACTGTCATCGTCAATGCGCTCGAGCTCGCCCTCGGCGGGCTCGTCGGCGGGCTGGTATACCTTGGCCTCGCCCGGCTCCTGCGGATCCCGGAGGTCCCCACGATCGTGCACCTGCTTCGCTCCGCGCTCCGGCGCGACCCCGCCGCGTGACCCGGACGCCGGCGCTCGCCGAGCCGGCCGCGTGGGACGCGTTCGTGGCCGAGAACGAGCTCGGGTCATACCTCCAGCGCACCGCGTGGGCGCGCGTCAAGGCCGCGAACGGGTGGACGAGCGCGCGCGTCGTGGCTGGGGGAGCCACGCCGATCGGGGCGCAGATCCTCCTCCGCCGACCGCGCCTGCTGCCATGGGCCTTCGCGTACGCACCCCGCGGCCCGGTGGCGGGCGCCTGGACCGCGGAGTCGCTGGGCGCCTTCACGGATGCCCTGCGGTCGGCTCGATTGGGGCGCATCTCGCACGTGCGGATCGACCCGGAAGTGGAGCGCGACGGCCCGCTCGACCCGGACGGGTCGCTCCGGGCAATCCTGGCCGGCGCGGGCTGGCGGCCTGCGCCGCCGATCCAGCCGCCTTCGACGCGCGTGATCGACCTCGCCGCCGACGAGGATGCGCTGTGGAGCGACCTGCGCAAGAAGTGGCGGCAGTACGTCAACAAGGCCCGGTCGAACGGCGTGACGATCGCCGAGCTGCCCGGCGACCCGATCGGGCAGTTCTACGCGATCTACCGGGAGACCGCATCCCGAGCCGGCTTCCTCATCCGGGTGGAACAGGCCTATCGCGACGTCTGGGAGGCCTATCGTTCGACCGGGGACGCGACGATCCTGTTTGCGATCGACGCCGCCGGCACGCCCCAGGCCGCGCTCTTCCTCGTGCGAAACGGCCGCCGTGTCGTGGAGCCGTATGGCGGCATGACGGTCGCCGGCGGAGTGCTTCGTGCGAACTACCTGCTCAAGTGGGAGGCGATCCGGCGTGCCCGGGCGGCAGGCGCGGCGACCTACGACCTGTGGGGACTCGCGCACCCGGGGATCGCCCACTTCAAGACGGGGTTCGGCGGCCGCGAAGTCCGGTTCATCGGGGCCTGGGATCTGGTCCTGAGCAGGCTTGGCCGGCGGACGTACCTCACTGCCCAGGGGCTTCGCGTGGGACTGGCGCGGCGGCGGGCCGGCCTCGCCGCGGCTGGGGCGCCGGGCCTGTCGGGCGCCGACGTTGACGCCAGCGGCACCGGCGCCGACATCGAGGCAGGATGAGCGGCCCGGCTGGCGTACGAGAGGTGCGGCCGGACGCACTCTCGGGCTGGGACGACCGCACGGTCAGAGTTGCCGGCGGCGACGTCCAGCAATCCCTCGCCTGGGGCGCACACCGCGCACGCACGGGCTGGCGCGTCCATCACCTGGCGCTCGACGACGGGAGCGCGGTCCTGGCACTGGGAAGGCCGTGGCCGCTGCTGGGCGGTGGGCGCCTCTACGTGCCGAAGGGGCCGGTCGCGGCCGGCGCGACCGCGTCTTTAGTCGCCGACCGCCTCGCGGTGGTGGCCTCCTGGGCGCGCGTTGCGGGCTACGACACGATCCTTTCGGACGCCGAGATTCCTGCCGTGACGGGCTACCCGGCGGCGCTGGCGGCCCGCGGCTTCCGGCAGGCCGAGGAGGTCGGGCCGTCCCGCCACCGCGTCGCGACGCCGATCCACGCCGGCGCCGACGACGCCGCGCTGCTTGGCGCCATCGCGACGACGACGCGCCAGTTGATCCTCGCGGCCGAGCGGCGTGGGATGCGGATCGTCCGCCACGACGCGGCCGCCGCGACGACGCCAGGCCCCGGCTTCGAAGCGCCGCAGCCCGAACGCCTCGAGGAAGCTGAGACGGCCGCATTCGGGCGGTTCCACGGCCTCCTCGCTGCCACCGGGGAGCGGCGAGGCTTCGCAATCGGGCCGCGCTCGGCGGCGCTCGCCTGGTGGCGCGCGGCGCTCGGGGCCGGCCACCTCGCGCTCCTCGAGGCGCGCTCCGCAGACGGCGAGTACCTCGGCGCCGCGATCTTCTACCGGAACGGCGAACGGCTGACCTACGCCCATTCCGGTGACGTGGTCGCGTTGCGGCGCGCGCAGCCCGGCGCATCCCGTCTGATCCTCTGGCGTGCGCTCCAGCTCGCGGCGCGCGAGGGTCGCAGCGAGCTGGACCTCGGCGGCGTCGACGTGGCCGGCGCCCGATCCGAGCCCCGCCCGGGCGACGCGATGTACGGCCTGCTCGAGTTCAAGCGATCCTTCGGCGGTCGATGGGTGGAGCTGACCGGCGCCCACGAGCAGGTCCTGCATCCGGCGCGGGCACGTGCGGGCACGATCCTCACCCGGGTCGGCCACGGCGCGCGGCGCCTGGCCGGAGGACGGGGGCCGAGGCCATGAGCGCGGACGGGCTTCGCAGCGGGCCGGACGAGGTCGCCGAGCGCGCCCTGCTCGCGCGGCTGGCGGCGGCGGAACCGCGCGGCGTGAAGCCGCTCTCCGGGCTCGTCGAGCGCCTCCGGGCGGCCGGTCGCCTGCGCGCCGTGATCGGGCCGGGCGGCGAGCCAGCGACCGGGGCCGCCGCCGCGGCCGTCGGTCGCACAACCATCGCGGGCATCGCGTACGACTCGCGCCGGGTGCGACCGGGGTGCTGCTTCGTGGCGGTTCCCGGGTTGCACGCGGACGGGCATGCGTTCGTGGGCGCCGCCGTCGGAGCCGGGGCCGGCGTGCTCGTCGTCGAGCGTCCGGGGCCGCCGGGCGATGTCGCCCCGGCGATCCAGCTCGTGGTCGACCGCAGCCAGCTCGCGCTCGCGACCGTGGCCGCCTGGTGGTACGGGGACCCCGCGGCAACCCTCGGCGTCGTCGGCATCACCGGCACGGACGGCAAGACCACGACCGCCGGGATGGCCGTGGCGGCCATGGAGGCCGCCGGCGTCCGGACCGGGCTCGTGAGCACCGCCGAGCTGAAGATCGGTGGCGTGCGGGCGGCCTCGCTGGCCCACGTCACGACCCCGGAGGCGCCCGAGCTCCAGCGGACGCTCCGCGCGATCCGCGCCGCGGGCGATGTCGCTGCCATCGTCGAGTCCACCTCGCACGGTCTCGCGCTCGAACGGGTAGGGGAGATCCCGTACGACGTGGCGATCCTGACGAACCTGACCCATGAGCACCTCGAGTTCCACGGGACTTTCGAGGCCTACCGTGCCGCGAAGCGCTCGCTCTTCGAGCGCCTGGGCACCGGCGGGGTCGGCTCCGGCGGCGCGGGCAGCGCAATCGGCGACGCGGCCACCACCTCCGCCACCGGCGCCGGCTCCCGCGTCCGGACGCAGAAGCCGGCCACGCTCCCCGGCGGCCGCCCGTGGCCGCGCGGCGGGATCGTCAACGCCGACGACCCGAACGCCGCCGTCTTCGCGGCCGCCACGCGCGATGCCGGGGCGACCCTGCTGACATACGGCGCGGCGGCCACGTCCGACGTCCGTGCCACCGACATCGCGGAGACGGGCGACGGACTCGTCGCGATGGTCACGACGCCTCGCGGCTCGGGCACGCTCCGGCTCTCGCTCCTGGGCCGCTTCAACGTCCACAACGCGCTCGCGGTGGTCGCGCTCGGTGAGCTGCTGGAGCTGGACCCCGCCCTGGTGCTCGCCGGCCTCGCCGGGTTCCGCGGCACTCGCGGCCGGATGGAGCGGATCGACCATGGCCAGCCGTTCGCGCTCATCGTCGACTACGCGCACACGCCGGCGTCGCTCGCGACCGTCCTCGACGACCTGGCCCGGCTGGTCGGGCCGGGCGGTGGGCGGATCGCGGTCTTCGGCTCGGCGGGCGAGCGGGACGTCGCGAAGCGCTCGCTCCAGGGGCGGGTCGCCGGCGAGCGCTGCCGCCTCGTGATCGCGACCGACGAAGACCCCCGCGGCGAGGATTCGATGGCGATCCTCGAGCAGATCGCGGAGGGCGCCGAAGCAGCCGGGCTGCGGCGCGGCGACGACCTCCAGCTGATCCCGGATCGGAGGGCGGCCATCGCCACCGCGATCGCGCGGGCTCGGGCCGGCGACGTGGTCCTGCTCGCGGGCAAGGGCCACGAGCGGAGCATCCTCTACGCGGAGACGGACGTGCCGTGGGACGAGCGGCGCGTCGCGGAGGAGTGCCTGGCCGCCGCCGGGTACGGCTGACACGCGGTCGATGCCGCAATCGCTGGGGACGTCGCGCTCGCCGAGCCGGGAAATTGCCCTGCTATTCTTGCTCGACTCATGTCGGTCGAACAGATCCCCGCCGCCACCGCGCCGCACACGCCCCGGGCCCGCCGGGCCGCGGCGGGCTTGTCGCGCGGCACGGCCGCCGAGACGTCCCTGCCGGTGCTCCGCGCCGCGCTCCTCGCCGAGGTCGCGAGCCACCACCCGCAGGCCGATCTCGGCCCGGTCGAGCGCGCCTTCGACTTCGCGGTGGCCGCCCACGGCGACCAACGCCGTGCCACCGGTGAGGCGTACGTCACGCACCCGATCGCGGCGGCGCGGACCCTCGCGGAGATGGCGCTGGACCCCGCCTCGATCCAGGCCGCGCTCCTCCACGACGTGCCGGAGGACACGGACCAGTCGCTGACCGACATCGAGGAGCACTTCGGCGCGGAAGTCGCCCACCTTGTGGACGGTGTCACGAAGCTCTCCAAGTTCTCGACGCACTCCCACGAGGAGCAGCAAGCCGAGAACATCCGGAAGATGCTCCTCGCGATGGCCCAGGACATCCGGGTCGTCCTGATCAAGCTGGCCGATCGCCTCCACAACATGCGGACGCTGTCCGGCCTGCCGGCCGACAAACAGCTGCGGATCGCGCGCCAGACGATGGAGATCTACGCACCGCTCGCCGAGCGGCTGGGCATCTGGCAGATCAAGTGGGAGCTCGAGGATCTTTCGTTCAAGCACCTGGATCCCGAGCGCTACCGCGAGCTGGCGGCCAGCCTCGACACGCGGCGCGGGCACCGCGAGAGCTACATTGAACGGGCAATCGCGGTCCTCCAGCCGGAGCTCGCCCGACATGGGATCGAGGGTGACCTCAACGGCCGCCCGAAGCACCTCTTCTCCATCTGGAAGAAGATGCAGCGCAAGTCCGCGGCGTTCGGCGAGATCTACGACGTCTACGCGATCCGCCTCCTGGTCGACGAGGTGCGTGACTGCTACGCGGCACTCGGCGTGGTCCACAGCCTCTGGAAGCCGATCCCCGGCCAGTTCGACGACTACATCGCGGTTCCCAAGCCGAACGGTTACCAGAGCCTCCACACGGCGGTGATCGCGCTCGACGGCAAGCCCCTGGAAATCCAGATCCGGACGCACGCGATGCACTCCGTCAGCGAGGTCGGGATCGCGGCCCACTGGCGCTACAAGGAGGGCTCGAAGGCAGAGCGCGACTACGACGCCAAGCTGGCCTGGCTGCGGCAGCTGATGGACTGGCAGCGCGAGGTCAGCGACGCAACCGAGTTCGTCGAGGGGATCAAGCTCGACATCTTCCAGGACCAGGTCTTCGTCTTCACGCCGAAGGGCGACATCAAGGACCTTCCTGCGGGCGCGACACCGCTCGACTTCGCCTACCGGATCCACACGGACGTCGGTCACCGGACGATCGGTGCAAAGGTCAACAACCGGCTCGTCCCGCTCGACTATCGCCTGAAGAACGGCGACATCGTGGAGGTCGTGACGACCAAGGCCGAGCACGGCCCGTCGCGCGACTGGCTGTCGATCGTCCGGACTTCGCACGCCCGCGAGAAGATCCGGCAGTGGTTCAAGAAGAAGGACCGGGACGAGAACATCAGCCATGGGCGCGAGTCGCTGGAGCGGGAGCTGAAGCGCCTGGCCCGGACCACGATCGCGGCCGTTGGCCACGACCGGCTCCTCGAGGCTGCCCGACCCTACGGGCACGACACGCTCGACGACTTCTATGCCTCGATCGGCTACGGGGCCGTCTCGCCCCAGCAGGTCGTCATGCGGCTTGGCGTCGTCGACGATGCGCAGCTGACGCTGCCGGCCATTGCGCCCACGCCTGCCCGCGCCGGCGGCGTCCGCGTCAAGGGCGTCGGTGACCTCCTGGTCCGGTTCGCGAAGTGCTGCCACCCGATCCCGGGCGACCCGATCGTCGGCTTCATCACCCGGGGACGCGGCATCACCGTCCACCTCGGGCGCTGCCCGACAGTGGTCAACGAGCGCGAGGCGGCTCGCCTGATCGACGTGGAGTGGGAGACGGCGCCGGCCCAGACCTACCCGATCGCGATCCGGGTCGAGGCCCACGACCGGACCGGGCTCCTCAACGACATTGCCGGGGCTGTCGCCGAGAGCAAGGTGAACATCGTGGCGGCGAACGTGGCGGTCAGCCAGGACCACACGGCGACCGTCGTGGCCACGCTCCAGGTTGCGTCGGTGTCGCAGCTCGCCCGGGTGATGAGCCGGATCGAGCACGTCAAGGACGTCCTCACGGTCCAGCGCGACCTGGGATAGCAGCAGCGGCCGCGCCGGAATCAGCGACCCCTCGCGCCACCATCGGGCCGCGCCGGGCCGCGAACCCTGGCGGGCCGCGAACCCCCGTCGTCGCCCGCTAGACTTGCCACCATGCCGCCCTCCCTCCGCGCCCCCCGGGGCACGCGCGACCTCCTGCCCGACGAGCAAGCGGCTTTCGCCCGCCTGGAGCGGATCGCCCGCGACCTGGCGGCCCGCTATGGCTACCACGAGATGGAGACCCCGCTGTTCGAGCAGGCGGCCGTCTTCGAGCGTGGGATCGGCGCCGCCACCGACGTCGTGGAGAAGGAGCTGTTCCGGGTCACGCCCAGCCGCGGCGAGGAGCGCGAGGCGTGGGCGCTGCGCCCGGAGGCGACCGCCGGGATCTGCCGCGCCTATGTGGAGCACGGGATGCAGACGTGGCCTCAGCCGGTGAAGGTCACCGTGACGGGGCCCATGTTCCGCTACGACCGGCCCCAGGCTGGCCGCTACCGCCAGTTCTGGCAGTGGGACATCGAGGCGATCGGCGACCCGGGCCCGGCGGTCGACGCGGAGGTCGTTGAGCTGGCTGCACGTTTCTACCGCGATGCGGGTCTGGCGGACGTGGAGCTCATCCTCAACTCGATCGGCGACCCCGCCTGCCGCCCCGCCTACCTGGCCGACCTCGTGGCCCATTACCGCGCGAACGAGGCGCGTCTCCCCGAGCTGGAGCGGCGCCGCCTGGAGACGAACCCGCTGCGGCTCCTTGATTCGAAGGACCCGGCGATGGCCGAGGTCAACGCCGGTGCCCCGCGGATCACGGATCGCCTGTGCCCGGCCTGCGCGGAGCACTTCGCGGCCGTTCGCGCGCACCTCGACGCGATGGGCGTCGCGTACCACCTGGAGCCCGGGCTCGTGCGCGGGCTCGACTACTACACGCGGACCGCATTCGAGTTCTACCGCCGCGGGGCGGAGGGCCAGCAGCAGGCGCTGGGCGGAGGCGGCCGCTACGACGGCTTGATCCAGCTGCTCGGCGGCAAGCCGACGCCCGGGATCGGATTCGCGCTCGGGCTCGACCGGGTAGTGCTCGCGCTCGCATCCGCCGGCGCGACCAGGCCGACCGCCGCGGCCCCCGTCGCGGTGGTCGTCGGCGCCGACCCGGGCGACACCCAGGGCCGGCTCCGGATCGCGACCGAGTTGCGCGGCGCCGGCCTCCCCGTCCGGGCCGATCTCGCGGTTCGCAAGCTCGGCCGCCAGCTGGAGGCCGCGGTCCGCGAAGGCGCCCAGTTCGCGGTGATCCTGGGCGACGAGCTCGTCGCTGGTGAGGTCCAGCTGCGCGACCTCGATGGCGGATCGCAGAAGGCGGTGCCGCTGGCCGACCTGCCGGCGCTCCTCCGGCGCAAGGTCCGGGGCTGACGGGCGCCGTGACCGGGCGGATCGCAACTGGCCTGGAATCCACCTCGAAGAAGACCTTCGCATCCGCGCTCGACTGGCCTGGCTGGAGCCGGGCCGGACGCGACGAGGCGGTCGCGGTGGCCGCCCTGGCGGCGAGCGCGGGAAGGTTCGCAATCGTGGCCCGCGAGGCCGGCCTCGCGTTCGGGCCGGTCGCGCCGCGCGACATCGAGATCGTGGAGCGCATCCCCGGCACGCCGACGACGGCATTCGGCGCCCCGGACATTGTCTTCGCGATGGACGCCCGCCCGACCGATGCGGCGGACGGGGAGCGCCTGGCCACGCTCGTCCGAGCCGCCTGGACCATCCTCGACCGGGTCGCCGCGCTCGCGCCTGCCGAGCTTCGGAAAGGACCCCGCGGCGGCGGGCGCAACCGGGACGCGATTGTCTCCCACGTGGTGGCCGCCGAGAGCGCGTACGCGGGGCGGATCAGCCTGCGACTCCAGGAGCCCGATCCCGGTGACGTCGGGGCCGTGGCTGCAACCCGCGCGGCGATCGCGGACGTCCTGGCACGCCCGACCGATGGCGGACCGATCCCCGGGGGACGCTGGCCGGCCCGCTATGCGGCTCGCCGGATCGCCTGGCACGTCCTGGACCACGCCTGGGAGATCGAGGACCGGGCCGAGGCCGTCTGACCCAGCCGCGGGCTCGCGGTAGTTGACGGGGCACGGACAATCGAACGATCCGGGCCGCGCTGGGACATCGTCCGCGACCCGGCACGGGGGGCACGATGATCAGCAGCAGGACATTCCCGGCGAGCGTGATCCGGGCGCCGTCGCCCACGGCGGCATGCACCTGCGCGCACTGGGCCCATTGCGACCACGCGTGTCACGGCCGCCGCTGCGA